>CAZLEU010000110.1:0-9520 GCA_964558625.1 uncultured Flavobacterium sp. | reverse complement strand
ATAAGGATATGAAAATTACAATTTTAGATGATTATCAAAAAGTTATAGAAAAATTGACATGTTTTGATATTTTAAAAGGACAAAATGTACAAATCTTACATAAAACTGAAAAAGACCCCAACAAACTATCAGAGTTACTAAAAGACACCGAAATTTTGATTCTTACCAGAGAAAGAACTGAAATTACAGATGAACTCTTGGCAAAACTCCCCAATCTGAAATTGATAAGCCAAACTGGTAAAATTTCAAATCACATCAACCTTGATACTTGTACCAAATACCGAGTTGCCGTTGCAGAAGGAGTGGGATCGCCAATTGCTCCTGCAGAATTAACGTGGGCTTTGTTAATGAATACAGTAAGGCAAATTCCTCAAGCCATTGAAGGAATGAAAAACGGAAAGTGGCAAATAAATATAGGAACTACAATTAATGGAAAAACGATAGGAATTTGGGGCTACGGAAAAATTGGTCAAAAAATAGCGCAATATGCAAAAGTATTTGGTGCAAATGTTTTAGTTTGGGGTAGTGAAAATTCTAGAAATAAAGCCGTAGAAGATGGTTTTCTAAAAGCAGAAAGCAAAGAATATTTTTTTAAAAATGCAGACATTATCACTTTACATTTAAGACTTAATGAGCAAACATATGGAATTGTAAAAGAGGTTGATTTATTGAATATGAAAGACCATTCTGTTTTGATTAATACTGCAAGAGCAGAGTTGATAGAAAAAGGTGCACTTGAAAAGATATTAAAAAATGGGAAGGATATATTTATTGGTGTTGATGTTTATGAGACAGAGCCTATTTATGACACTGATTTTGAATTACTAAAAAATGATAATGTAGTTTGTACTCCTCATTTAGGCTATGTAGAGCAAAATGGCTATGAGTTATATTTTGGTAAAGCATTTGAAAACGCGATCAATTTTATTAATGGTAATCCAACAAATATTGCCAATCCTGAAACTTTATAAACACTTAATTGTATAAAGCATATAATTAGTGTTATAATATTTCTAAATTTTAATGCAAATGCATATATTAGTGCGTTTACGTGATTTTAAAAATCAACCTTAATCTAAAAAAAATACTTTATGACAGGACCAAATAAAGATGTTAAATTTCCACTTGATAATTATCACAGACTTTGCTTTTTGAAGAATGTTATTAAAAATCCAAATATAATTGTAGGCGACTTTACCTATTATGACGATTTTGATAATGTTGATAACTTTGAAAAAAATGTTAAATATCATTTTGACTTTGTAGGAGACAAATTAATAATCGGAAAGTTTTGTATGATTGCTTCTGATGTAAAATTTATTATGAATGGAGCAAATCATTTGACAAATGCTCTGTCAACTTATCCTTTTGCAATTTTTGGAAACGGTTGGGAAAACGCAATGAAAAATAAATCCTACCCCAAAAAAGGTGATATTAATATAGGGAATGACGTTTGGATTGGCTACAATGCTACAATAATGGCAGGAGTAACAATTGGAGATGGAGCAATAATTGCAACAAATTCGACAGTTATTAAAGATGTCGAACCTTATTCAATCGTAGGTGGCAATCCTGCAAAAGAAATTAAAAAACGATTTTCTGAAGAAACAATTTCAAAATTATTAAAACTCAAATGGTGGAATTGGGACATTGAACGAATAACAGAGAACATTCAAAACTTGACAGACCAAGAAATTGACAAATTAACTAAATAAAAAAACGAACGCACAGCAATATGGCGTCTGAGGTGGCTTCTATGAAAAATTTGTGCAAGGTTCAACAGCCGTAATTCTTTTGAATTTTTTGTGCTAGAAATCCACCAATTCGCCAAGCCGAGAAACCGTTTGGAAAAATTTTATAACTGTAGAAAAGTGAATATATGGAAAATATTGAAATGAAATTTGATGATTTTATCATTTCAACTGATAAAAAGAAACTTGATATTCTTGAAATTCACGATTTTCTATCCAAACATTCTGGATGGAGTAATAATATCCCTGTTGAAAGAGTTAAAATATCTATCAATAATTCTTTGAATTTCGGAGTATATTACAAGGATAAACAAATTGGTTTTGCAAGAATAATTTCTGATTACTCAACTATTGCTTATCTTGGAGATGTCTATCTGCTTGAGGAGTATAGAGGAAAAGGAATTTCAAAAAAACTTATGGATTGTATTATGAGTCATCCCAATCTGAAAGGATTAAGAAGATGGATTCTATTAACAGATACTGCAGATTGGCTTTATGAGAAATATGGTTTTGCTAAATTACCCAAACCAGAATTATATATGGAACTATTTGACCCAAATGTTTATAAAACAGATATACAAAAACTTGACATATAATTTATTAATAAAAACAATGAACCGCTGCAAAGTAACAAACGTTAGCAGTAATTATAGAGCAGAATCAAGAATCTTAAGCAATTTTATCAGAAGAAAACATAATTTAAAAAATTTAATAATGCATAAAGACATAATAAAAACTTTACTAATTAGAGATTTAGAGAAACTGAAAATAGAAATTTCTCTTTATAAAAGCGATGATAATCTATGGATTACAGATGGTTTAATTACCAATTCCGCAGGGAATTTGTGTTTACATTTAATAGGAAATTTGAATACATACATTGGTTCAGCGTTAGGAAAAACAAATTATATAAGAAATCGCGATCTTGAATTTTCAGACATAAATGTACCTGTTGAAACCCTTAAAAAAGAAATTGAAAGAACAAAAAATGTAATCAATACAACATTTGAAATGCTTGAAGAAAAAGATTTAAAAGAAAGCTACCCTTTGGAAGTATCAGTTGGGCAAACAACTGTCGCTTACTATTTAACTCATCTTAGTGTTCATTTAGGTTATCACTTGGGACAAATTAATTATCATAGAAGATTATTTGATTCTCAATAATTTATTTAAAATAGTGTTATGTATACACCACAACATTTTAAACTACAAGATTATCAAGAAATAGTCTCTTTTGCAAAAAAATATAGTTTTGCTACAATAGTTACTGTAAAAGACAACTTTCAAACCGCCACTTACTTACCATTTATCCTTCAAGAAATTAATAATGAGTTGTATCTGGTATCACACTTTGCTAGAGCAAATGATCAGTGGAAAGAATTGCAGACCAATAAAGTTTTGGTTCTTTTTAGTGAGCCTCATGCATACATTTCACCTAAAAATTATGATACTGAACTCAACGTCCCTACATGGAATTATATATCAGTTCAGATGTATGGAGAAGGTGAAATAATAACATCTGAAGAAGGCACTTTGCAAGTTTTAAAAGATATGGTACTAACATATGAGAGTAGTTATCTTAAACAATGGAATAGTTTACCAGAAAAGTTTCGACATAATTTGATGAAAGGCATTGTAGCATTCAGAATTAAAGTTACCGAAATCCAAGGGAAAAAGAAAGCTAGCCAAAATAGGAGCGAAACAGAAAAGAAAAAAATTTCTGAAACGCTAAAAAAATCTAATAATAAACTTGAACAAGAAATGGGAAAATACATATGATTGAATATGATTTTGAGTTGTCTTACATAAACATTGTTGAATCCTTAAAAAGAAATGAAGAAATTTATATCTGTCATAACCATTTTTGTGATGTTTTAAATGGAGGAATATAAATTTATTACTATTAAAGAATTCTGCCAATACGCAGGATTTGAAGTTGAAAAGGTAAGGGAATTAATTAGGGATTAACCTAATCATTTATTGCATAGGTAAAGGTTTTTTTTTGTAGAAATAAGATTTGAGTAAAATTGTTGTATTTCACGAGGTGGAATATTCAGTTACCTTGAAAAACTCTATTTCTATAAAGCCTTATTAAAAGGTTATAAGAAAGAAAACATATATTCCTAGAGAAACACCAGCATATGCTGTGCTATCTTTTATTGCCTTTCTATATAGAATCACGAGCTTATGGCTCGTTTTTTTATGCGCTATCGAACTTCTACTCTACCTATTGTTTACAATCTTTATATATTCTATGTCTCTTTTTGACATTAAATAGGTCCTAAACCAAACGATTATCCTCAAGCTAATACAAATTATATATTTGATTGTAATAATGCATAAAATAAATTATGTTTGCACAAACAATATGTAAGTTTCTATTTACTACTTAAACTAAACCTTCCTTAATGATTAGAAAAATGATTCTCATGGCAATTTTTGCCAGTACCGCTTCTGCGTTCTCACAAAATTTGAATTTCATAAACAAGGCCGACAAACTAATCGCTCGTGGAGGTTCGGCAAGTTCAAAAGACCAAAGTGATGACATTATGTATGTAACTAATGGTTTTTCTACCGACCAACCTTATACTTCTGAAATAGAAGTTTATAATTTTTATGAAGATTTGTGGTATAACTACACTCCTTCTACACCAACTATCGCTAAAAGATACGGCAATATGGAGATTGTAGGCAATACGATGTATCTTTTTAATGGTATAACTGATACTGGTACTAACAACAAATTGGAACAGCTTAACCTTGGTACGGGCATATTGACTCAAAATACCACTCTTAACCCTAACCCCGTCTTTAATGCAGGAAGTTCTGTTTGGGGCGATTACATAATTAGTTTTGGAGGTTGCTCTAATAACTTTAATGCTCAATATTCTAAAAAATTATATAAAATTGATCCTATGGGAAATTGGGTGGCTCTTGCCGATATGCCAGTGGGATTGCAAACTAAAGGTGAAGTTGTTTATGGCAATGGTTCAAATTCTAAACTATATGCTTTTGGTGGTTATAGTGAAACCAATGCAACAACAGAAAATTTTGAAACTGTAACGGTAGGAAGCAATATAGCTCTAACCGACTGGATAAACGTAGCAGAAACAGGAACAAAACTCTATAAAGGAAGAACTTTTGCTGCCAATAAATATGCTGAAATTACAGCATTTGAAACTATTGTTGCCAATCAGCAACCAACTAATGTTTCGTGGCTAATTTCAAATTCAATAACGGCTGTGAGCACAGACCAAGTCTTTTTGAATTTTAACACTATTGATGGATATAATAATGGAGCTACTTTACAAGCGTATCTAATTACCAATTGGACTGGAGATATATCAACATCTACCAAAACCTTACTGGAAGCTACTATTGCAAGTGGAACAACTGCTGGTTACGCTGCTAATTTTACATTTTCAGGAAATATTCCACTTACGGGAGATTTAAGTAACTTTAGAATTGCATTTAAATACGTAGGTGGCTATGCGCCAACAGTTAAAACGACTACTTATCAAATTGATAATGTAAGGGTTTACAAGACAAATTATTCTAACAACATTTATATCTATGATTTTGCTAGTAACCAATGGACAACGTCCAATACAGTATTACCAATTTCATTATCGGCTTATGCAGTTGCAAAAGGAGAACTTACAGACACGAAACTATACATCACTGGGGATTATAGCAATCAAACTTTTACAGGAGTATATGATACTGCCAACGATACTTTTACTACTTTGACACAAACCAACATGATTGGAAGAAGAAATCATACTTCTGAAATATGGCAAAATAAGCTATTCCTGTTTGGAGGTAATACCACGCCTTTTATTTCTAGTAGCTTAGTAAGTACGCAAAGTGCTGATTTGCCAACATTGGCATCGGAATTGTTTACTACTAATGAAGAATTAAAAATGTATCCAAACCCAGTAAAAAATAGTATATACCTTTCGTTCGGTAATGAAATGTCTACTGTTTCCATTTTTAATTTAGTTGGACAAGAAGTACTTTCAAAAGAAATCAATGCAACTAACGCCACTATAGTTATTTCTCATTTAGCTTCTGGAACTTATATAGTAAAAGTAACTTCTAATGAAAAAGTACATACATCCAAAATCATAAAAGAATAAAAAAATAATAGCAAAATCTTAACTCATGAAAAAACTTTACATTTTAGTACTAACCTTTATTTCTATTACTGTCTTTGCACAATACACGTTTACAGTTTATAATCCTTCTAATTCTGGTGTTGGAAGCTATTTTATAGGTGATATCAAAGTTGATGCAAACGGTTTGTTATGGATGGCAACCTACGAAGGTGTTTCGACCTTTAATGGTACTACTTTTACAAACTATACTACTGCCAATTCGGGTATCGCATCCAATGCAATCATCAAAATTGAAATAGATGGTTTGGGTAAAAAATGGATGGCATCACAAAATAATGGTATCATTTTGCGTAATGGCACAACATGGACGAATTATACTATAGCCAATTCTGGTCTTCCCAATAATGCAATCAATGATATTGCAGTTGATGGTTTGAACAACCTTTGGATTGCTACAGCAAATGGACTTACCAAATTTAATGGAACAACTTGGACTACCTATACCTCGCTTACAAATATCAATTCTGTTGCAACAGATAGTAGTAATGGTGTATGGGTAACCAATAGCTTTGGTGTCTTGTACAAGTTTAATGGTACTGATTTTAATACTGTTTTCCAGGGTTTGTCAAAAATCTTGAAGATTGCAAACAATACCATTTATTGTGATTCTGGGGATGGCTTAATGACTTTTACAACCAGCGGAACGTATCTAGGAACACAGTATCAAAGTAATTCTTGTCTTTCAGGTTACCAATTTAAAGCATTAGATGTAGATAGCAATAACAAAGTATGGATTGGATTTGGTGGAACTGGCTTGCAAAATTTTACCAATTGTACATCATACACTGTAGCGAATTCCGATTTACCAATGGATGATATTAGATCATTAAAGACACTTTCATCAGGAACCATTTGGGTTGGAACTTCACAAGGTGGTTTGGTTAAAATGACACCTAGCGCAACCACGTGTAATGCTCCAACTCAATTTTGGTCAAGCTCTATTACATCAACAACTGCCGCAATTAACTGGATACCCTCAACATCTGCACCAAATGGTGGCTACTTATATGTTTATAATACAACTCCAACTGTTGGTGGTCTAGATGGTAGTTCGTTTTCTACAACTGCAGATTTAACCAATTTAGCCCCTAATACTACTTACTACTGGTGGGTAGCGGCCAACTGTGTAACGAGCCAAAGTGATTGGGCTTTAGGTGGCTCATTTACAACACTCCCTGCTGCTACAGGTTGTTGGCAAAAAATAAGTTCGGGTGATTACCATAATGTTGGCATAAAGTCTGATGGAACACTATGGACTTGGGGTGTAAATTATTATGGTCAATTAGGAAACGGTAATACTTCTGACACTATAAGTCCTATACAAATAGGAACTGAAACAAATTGGCAAAGTGTTAGTGCTGGGGGCTACAGTACTTTTGCAATAAAAACAGATGGTTCACTTTGGGCTTGGGGTTATAATAATTTTGGACAATTAGGTGATGGTACATTGATAAATAGGACTATACCAACTAGAATTGGAACTGCTACAAACTGGCAAGTTGTCGAATCTAGCGGTAATCATACTTTGGCAATAAAAACTAACGGAACTCTATGGGCATGGGGAAATAATAATTTAGGACAATTAGGTGATGGTACGGGAGTTAATAAAGTGGTACCTACACAGGTAGGGACTAGTACTAATTGGCAAAAGTTAGCGTTAGGTGATTTACACTCATTGGCAATAAAAACCAACGGAACGCTATGGGCGTGGGGATTTAATGGTACAGGGCAATTAGGAATTGGAGCCATTTCAAATGGAAGTTTTATACCTTTACAGGTGGATTCAGCAACAGATTGGCAACAGATTGCAGCTGGATCAGATTTTAGCTTAGCGAAAAAAGTGAATGGAATAGTTTATTCTTGGGGTATTAATGATTTTGGTCAATTAGGTGATGGAACTACTACAATTAAACTAGTACCTACAGCTGTATTTGATCAGATTCAAAATATAGGAGCTGGGAATTACCATACCCTTGTTACAACCACTAATGGAAGACTATATGCTTGGGGTAGAAATGGTGATGGACAATTAGGTGATGGAACTTCAATAGATAAACATACACCAACATTAATAGGAACAGCTACAAATTGGGTATCTGCAACTGGTGGAAATCAACACTCTATGGCTATTAAAACAACTGGTTCGGTTTCAGTTTTTGGATATAATGGTAATGGACAACTTGGATTAGGTTACACCTCCATATCGGTTAATACGCCAGTTGCAATAAGCTGCCCAACAACTTTAGATGTAACCGATTTTACAAGCCTAGCAAACAACGTTAGAACATATCCTAATCCAGTAAAAAATAGTCTAAACCTTTCGTTTGAAAAAGAAATTTCAACTGTATCTATTTTTAATTTTATTGGTCAAGAAGTAATGACAAAATCTTTAAATTCAAAAGAAGGCAGTATCGATGTTTCCAACTTAGCTTCTGGAACTTATATGGTAAAAATAACTTCGAATGATGAAGTACAAACAACCAAAATCATAAAAGAATAAAAGAAGTCTCATTCATTTTTAAGATAACAAATCCCAAATTTCAAAAGAGTTTGGGGTTTTTGTTTTTTGTAAAAAGAGATTCAAATTTTAACACTAATAAATTCTAATAATTTTAACAGGATTTAAATACAATTAAAAAAAATAGCTTTAATTTGTGGGTAACAAACAAACTAAAATGCAATTTGATCCAAACAAAATAGAACCGTCAGCAGTATACAAACTCTTGACTGGCTCGATTATTCCTAGACCCATTGGCTGGATTTCAACTGTTGACCAAAGTGGTATCAACAACCTTGCTCCTTTCTCCTATTTTAATATTGTTGGTGAAAAACACATCATGTTTTCGACAGCCAAAAACAAAGGAAACAATAAGGACACTTTAAACAATATTCTTCTAAATAATGAATTCGTTGTAAATATGGTTACAGAAGATGTTGTTGAAGCGATGAACATGACATCGGCAGAATTACCCGCTAACGAAGATGAATTTATTCATGCCCATCTTACACCCATTGATAGTGACTTGGTACTGCCCAAACGAGTTAAGGAATCTAAAATATCATTTGAGTGCCAAATGATTCATACTTATACCATGCCACATCCTGAAAATAAAGGTGCTACAATGGTTGTTGGTGAAATTGTAATGATGCACTTTGACGATGCTGTTCTTTTAGATAATTACAAAATCAACTTAGAAAATTACAAACCAGTTTCGAGATTAGCAGGGTCAAATTATAGTAAAATAGGAGAAATATTCTCCATTAAAAGAAGTTGAAAAAATAAATCATGGTACGTGGATGACACAGATTTGCTAAAGCAAAACGCAGAAAAAAACAGATAAAAAAGATCAGTAAAAATCAGCGCTTGAAAATCCGTTTTATCAGCGTACCATAATTGAAAAAACAGAATTTAAAAGAAAAATAAGAACAAATAAATAGAACGCGGATGACACAGATTTGCTAACGCAAAACGCAGAAAAAAACAGATAAAAAATCAGTAAAAATCAGCGCTCGAAAATCCGTTTTATCAGCGTTCAAAACAACATTAATTTAGAGACGATAGCTTCGTGCCTCGCAATGACAATATGAAAA
>CAZLEU010000109.1:5736-9586 GCA_964558625.1 uncultured Flavobacterium sp. | reverse complement strand
ATGTGTGTAATTTGGTCTTTTCTAAATGTTATTGTATCTGTTGGGAAAACTTCTTTAGATGGTTTTGCAACTTGTCCATTTACAGTAACATGATTTTTTTTACAAGCTTCTGTAACCATATTTCTGGTTTTATAATACCGCACACACCATAAATATTTATCAACTCTCATAAATTTTCTTAAAATCAACGTTAAATTTGTTTATCAAAATAAATCTATATTGTATCTTGCGCCTTCAAAATACACTATCAATGAACAAATTTAAGTTTTATTTTATTCTTTTTTCAACTCTTTTAGTATTATTTTCTTCTTGTAATAAAGATGATAATGAAGTCGTATCAACACCTTTAAGAGATTTTGATGAGCAGTTCGTAACTGACTCCACAGCAATTTATAAATACTTAACAACCCATTATCTCGATTTAGAAAACGTAACCGACATCGCTTCTGTTGTAAATAGTGCTGGTTTAATAAAAAAAATGCCTACGACAGGAACATTACCTCCATCTATTTATTCTCTACTAAACAGTACAACTTATCCAAAATTACTTTACAAAGAAGTAACAATAGCCAGTCATGAAATGAACACACCTTATAAGGTTTATTATTTACAATTTAGAGAAGGTGATGTGTCTGAAAAACCTTGTCCATTAGATGAAGTTTTAGTAACTTATAGAGGTACTTCTCTAAAAAGTGAAACGGAAACATTAACAAATGGTACGCAAGTTACTGTCGTAAATGAAACTGAGTTTGAAAACTCGCCTGTAAGTTCTCTTTTTGCATTAAGTTCTGTCGTTTCGGGATGGCAAGAGATATTCCCAATGTTTGGTAAAGGAACCTTTGATGAAGTAGCAACAGGTAATAATCCAAATGTATATACAAATTTTGGTGCAGGTGTAATGTTCTTACCATCTGGATTAGCCTATTATAATGGAAGTAGAACAAATATTCCAAGTTATTCACCTCTGGTTTTTAGCTTTCAATTATTGAACTTAAAACGTGTTGATACTGATAACGATGGGATATTAACTGTTGATGAAATTGTAAAAAATAGTAATGGAATATATGTCGCTGATTCGTATGTTGATACTGATAAAGATGGTACTGCAGATTACAGAGATTTTGATGATGACAATGATGGATTTCCTACTAGAAATGAAATAAAAGATCTTAATGGAAATTTAATTCCCTTTATTGACATTCCAACATGTTCGGGCGGAAACGGCAAAAAAAGACATTTAGATTCAACTTGTCATAATTAATACTTATGGTACAGAATATCAAATCCTTTCAAATATTTGAAAGGATTTTTTATTTAAAAAAAACATCATAACCAAATCGAATTAGCGTTCCAATTACAATTATCAAAAAGAAAATTCTAATAAAACCATTTCCTTTTTTAATTGCGACTTTGGCACCAATCCATCCTCCAAATGCATTACAAATAGCCATTGGAATTGCTATAACCCAAATGATTTTCCCTTTCAATACGAAAAGACAAATAGAGCCAAAATTGGTCGCTAAATTTACCATTTTAGCATTGGCAGAAGCATGAAGAAAATCAAATCCGAGAATGGCAACAAAACCTAAAACCAAGAAACTTCCTGTTCCAGGACCAATAAATCCATCATAAAAACCTATACAAACACTCATTAGAACTGCATACAAAAGTTGTTTGTGAGACGATATTTTTTTGGATTGATGCTGCCCAAAATTCTTTTGGGTAAAAGTATAAATAGCGATAAGAGAAAGAACAATTAGTAATAAAGGTTTCATAAAATTATTACTAACCAAAGTTAGCAAATTGGAACCTATAAAAGCTGCGAAAAAAGCAACTATTACCATTGTTAATAGTAGTTTCCAATTCATGTCTACTTTTTTCAGATATTGATTGGCAGCAAAACTGGTGCCACTAAAAGCGGGTATTTTTAATGACCCAATAATAGAAGAAACTGCATAGTTTGGCAATAAAATCAAGGCAATAGGAGTTTGTATCAATCCGCCGCCGCCAACTATTGCGTCTACAAAGCCTGCCAAAAAAGAAGCGATACATAGAAGTATAATAATGTATGTTTCCATAAACTTTATTTAAAATACCAAAAAGAAATTCCAAATTCCAATTGTGATAAAATGAAATTTGGAAATATCCAATTAAAATACTTTTCTTAGTTTAAATTATATCCTGCTGAAAGTCCAAAAATACTATTATCAAGAGTATTACTAAGAGACTGATATTGTCGAATAAATAAAGTGTACTTTAGTTCAATAAAAACGGAATTCGATATATCATAATCGAAACCTAGATTAGCCCCTAATGTTAGTTTTGAATTTCTTCCTGATTCAGTGTATGTTCTTGAGAAACTTTCATCTCCAGAAAACGAGCTAATAGTAGTTGATTTGCTTTTCAAATTAAGAGCAACATTTGGGCCTAGTAATATTGCAAACTTACTTGAAACAGTCTTTTTAAAATCAAATGGCAAAATCAAAAAAGAAGCTCTGAATTTAGATAAATCCTTCAAAGTCCCATTTGAATACTCATATGTATATTCAGTTTTATTACCAATTGATTGGTAATCTATTTCAGGAATAAATGAAAATGTTTTTGTAATTGGAATATTAAATCTTACTCCTAATTGATAACCAAAAGTTGCATAACTTTTAAAGCTTGATTCGCTCGATTTGTCTGGGATAACCACATTCATTCCACCAATTAAAGAAAACGATGATTTTTTTTCTTCAACATTTTTTTCTTGAGAATAAGAATAAATACTTACTAGTAAAATAAATAAAATTATTTTATTTTTTTTCATATTAAAATTTAAGCTCTCACAATATTAGCACCAATAGCTCTCAAGCGTTCGTCAATATTTTCATAACCTCTATCAATCTGCTCGATATTTTGAATTGTACTTGTTCCTTTTGCAGAAAGTGCTGCTATCAATAATGAAATTCCTGCTCTAATATCTGGAGAACTCATAACTGTTGCTTTTAATTGTGACTTAAAATCATGTCCCATAACCACTGCTCTATGTGGATCACATAACATAATTTTGGCACCCATATCAATCAATTTGTCAACAAAAAATAAACGGCTTTCAAACATTTTTTGGTGAATCAAAACATCGCCACGAGCTTGGGTAGCAACCACCAAAACAATACTCAATAAATCTGGTGTAAATCCTGGCCAAGGCGCATCTGCAACTGTTAAGATAGAACCATCAATATCTGTTTTTATTTCATAACCTTCCTTGTGAGCTGGAATATAAATATCATCACCTCTACGCTCCAAAGTTATTCCCAATTTTCTAAAGGTATTTGGAATCACTCCTAAATTATCCCAACTTACATCTTTAATTGTTATTTCACTTCTAGTCATAGCTGCAAGACCAATCCAACTTCCAATCTCAATCATATCAGGAAGAATTCTATGCTCACAGCCTCCAAGCGATTCTACACCTTCTATTACTAATAAGTTTGAACCAACACCAGATATTTTCGCTCCCATTGAGTTCAACATCTTGCATAATTGTTGCAAATAGGGTTCACAAGCAGCGTTATATATAGTTGTTGTTCCTTCAGCCAAAACAGCAGCCATAACAATATTGGCTGTACCTGTTACCGATGCTTCATCAAGTAACATATAGGCTCCTTTCAAGCGCCCCTCCATTTCTACACCATAAAAATGGTCTTCTCTTTCGTATCTAAATTTTGCACCAAGGTTTATAAATCCTTCAAAGTGTGTATCCAAACGACGTCTTCCTATTTTATCGCCACCTGGTTTTGGGATATATCCCTTCCCGAATCGAGCCAACAATGGCCCAACAATCATGATAGAACCTCTAAGTGAACCA
>CAZLEU010000109.1:0-5636 GCA_964558625.1 uncultured Flavobacterium sp. | reverse complement strand
CCCGAATCGAGCCAACAATGGCCCAACAATCATGATAGAACCTCTAAGTGAACCAACACCAGATATTTTCGCTCCCATTGAGTTCAACATCTTGCATAATTGTTGCAAATAGGGTTCACAAGCAGCGTTATATATAGTTGTTGTTCCTTCAGCCAAAACAGCAGCCATAACAATATTGGCTGTACCTGTTACCGATGCTTCATCAAGTAACATATAGGCTCCTTTCAAGCGCCCCTCCATTTCTACACCATAAAAATGGTCTTCTCTTTCGTATCTAAATTTTGCACCAAGGTTTATAAATCCTTCAAAGTGTGTATCCAAACGACGTCTTCCTATTTTATCGCCACCTGGTTTTGGGATATATCCCTTCCCGAATCGAGCCAACAATGGCCCAACAATCATGATAGAACCTCTAAGTGAACCACCCTCTTTTTTAAAAGCTTCTGTTTCTAGATAACCTACATTAACTTCATCTGCCTGAAAAGTGATAGAACCTTTACCATTTTTTTGAATTTTTACACCCAAATTCCCCAAAAGAGTTATCAATTTATTGACATCAATGATATCGGGAATATTATTAATGGTTACTTTTTCTGGAGTTAAAAGCACTGCGCATAAAATTTGTAACGCTTCATTTTTTGCTCCTTGTGGTGTAATTTCACCTTTTAATGATTTTCCACCTTCTATTTTAAAAACGCTCATAGATTATTGATTATGACAATTGTTATATAAACAATTTATTGAGTTTTATTTTGATTGTTATTTTTCTTAAGAAAAGGTTTTTTCTTATTGTTTTGAATTTTAGACTGACCAGTAGGCATAATCTTATTAGAAACACGCTTATTCGTTCGCATTAAGTCTGTTGTGTTTAATAATTCCTCATCGCTTTGAATCAGATTTATTTTTCCGCCAGATAGTTCATATAAATGTTCAAAAATAACAGCATCAGTCACTGTATCTTTGTTCCAACTTAAATACGATTTTTTCATGTGGTTGGCAATTACTTTTATCAATGCCCCTTTCATCTCTCCTTCTTCCCATTTATTGGCAACATCAATCATATATTTAATATTGTTACCATAATAACGATATTTGGGATAATTCTGTGGATACTGTAGAATTTCTGGTTTCAATTGTAGTACCTCTCTAGACGGAATTGGAAATGGGGAATCTACATCTATTTTAAAATCAGACATTATAAATAATTGATCCCACAATTTATGCTGAAAATCAGGAACATCTCTCAAATGCGGGTTCAATCCCCCCATTATGTAAATAATGTATTTTGCCGTTTTATTACGCAATTCTCTATCTTCAATTGCAGTAGCTTGATCAATCAATTTTTGCAAATGACGACCATATTCTGGAATAATCAAGTGCGGACGTTCGGCATTGTATTCCAAATACTGAACCGTTTCGTTGGCATTCTCTTTTATATATTTTGGTACCATTATAATGAAATTATCCCTTCAATGGTAGAAACTTCAATATATTTTTCTACAACATCAGCAGGGTTTTGCATTGTTACATTTACAGAAATACTAGTATATTTACCAGTTTTAGATTGATTCGTATTGATTACTGCACCCATATTATCAAAAGCATTTTCAACTTCTTCTACTTTCTTTGGGTCTGATGGTACAATAAACTTGTACAAATATTCGCTTGGCCATTCAGATGTAGTGCTCAACTCCTCTTTTAGCCTAACATAAAATTCTTCGGTCTTCTTATCCATTCTTAAATTTGAAAATAAGAGCAAATATACAATTTTAGATTTAGGATTTACGATTTTATGGTTCAGGAATTTTAGGAGCGAATGGTTCGGGCATTTTACATCACCATTTTCCCGCTTTACGCAGTATTTTTTTTATAACATCTGGTACAGTCGAGAAATAGTAAATCACAAAAAAAAGATACTAGCTACAATCGGGGCTATTTAGTTTTTGTAATGAATAAAAAATAAAAATTCAAAAACGTATTCTTTTATCTAAAACATTTCAATAAATTTGCGCCTTATTTCAAAAAAATTGAGAAAAGAACTTGTAGTTATAACAGGAGGTCCTGGAACGGGAAAAACCACTATAATCGATGGACTCATCGAACAAGGTTACTCATGTTTTCCTGAGATTTCACGTCAAATAACCCTTGAAGCAAAAAAACAAGGTATCGAACAACTTTTTCTCGAAAAACCATTACTTTTTAGCGAGTTACTTCTCGAAGGCAGAAAAAAACAATTTGAAAACGCAAAGCAAGATACTGCCGATTTTGTTTTCTTAGATCGTGGGATTCCCGATATTCTTGCCTACATGCATTATATTGGAGATAGCTACCCTTCATTTTTTGACCAAGCCTGTAAAGACCATAACTATACCAAAGTTTTTGTTTTACCCCCTTGGGAAGAAATATATATAAGCGACGAAGCACGTTATGAAAACTATGAACAAGCCAAGCTTATCTTTGAACATCTTAAGGAAACGTATCAAAAATACGGTTATAACCTAATAGAAGTCCCCAAAGGATCTGTAGAAGACCGCATTCTTTTTATCCTAAATTCATTATAATTTATTGTTTTTATTATTTTTACGAAATATTCCTAATTCGTAATTCCTAAATTCGTAATTGATTAAAATGTCTAAACCATTAGAAATCCTACAACAATACTGGAAACATGATGCGTTTAGAACCCCGCAAGAGGAAATAATTTCATCTGTCATAAACGGAAAAGACACCTTTGGATTAATGCCTACAGGTGGAGGAAAATCAATTTGTTTTCAAATTCCAGCAATGATGATGGACGGAATTTGCTTGGTTATTTCACCATTGGTGGCACTTATGAAAGACCAAGTACAAAACCTTCAAAATAAAGGAATAAAAGCAATTGCATTAACTGGCGGAATTAGACAAGAGGAAATAATCGATTTACTAGATAATTGTCAATATGGAAATTACAAATTCCTTTACCTTTCTCCCGAAAGACTCCAAAACGATTGGATTGTTGAGCGAATCAAAAATTTGTCCATAAACCTTATCGCTATTGATGAAGCACATTGCGTTTCGCAATGGGGACATGATTTTAGACCAGCATATCTGAAAATTGCAAAGCTTAAAGAACATTTTCCCAAAGTCCCATTTTTAGCTTTGACCGCTTCGGCAACCAAACGTGTACAAGATGATATTTTTATACAATTACAACTCAATAATCCAGCAGTTTTTAGCAAATCATTTGCACGAGACAACTTGGCTTATATGGTTTTTGAAGTCGAAGACAAATTTTACATGATTAAACAAATTCTTCATAAAAATCCACATCCATCAATCATATATGTCAACAATAGAAAAGCTTGCTCAGACACTGTTTCTCAACTTGAAACACTAGGGTTTACAGCAACTTTCTACCACGGCGGCTTATCTATAAAGGAAAAAAACAGTCACATGCAACTTTGGATGGAAGAAAAAGTGCAAATTATGGTCGCTACAAATGCTTTTGGAATGGGTATTGATAAAGCTAACGTAAAAACAGTCATTCACCTTCATTTTCCACAAAACTTGGAAAATTACTACCAAGAAGCAGGTCGTGCTGGTCGCAATGGTGAAAAAGCCTATGCCATTTTACTAACCAATAATTCCGACTTGATTCACGCCGAAGGACAATTCTTAAGTAACTTACCCGATAGGGCTTTCTTGAACTTGGTTTTTATAAAACTTTGCAATTTCTTTCAAGTAGCATATGGAGAAGGAATTAATGAACAGTTTAGTTTTAATCTAAATCAATTTTGCGCCAAATATAACTTTCCAACACTAAAAGTTTACAATGCTATACAATTTTTAGATAGGCAAAGCATAATTTCATTGTCACAAGAATTTTCAGAGAAAATTTTGTTGCAATTTATAATACCAAGCAAAGAAGTCATTCGATATGTAAGTTTGAACCCTCAAGATGAAGAAGTAATCTTAACAATATTGAGAACTTATCCAGGTATACACGAAACTTTAACAGCATTCAATCTTCAATTGATTGCAAAAAAATCGAATAGTACAGAAAATCAAATTTTGACTATTTTAAAAAAATTAAAAGAAAAAGATATAATTAATTACATAGCCAAAAATAATGATGCTACTATTGTTTTTAATGAAGTGAGAGAAGATGAAAAAACCATAAATCGCGTATCAAAATATCTAGATGCTCAAAATCAATTAAAGGTGCATCAATTAAAATCGGTTTTATATTATATTAAAGAGAAAAACACGTGTAAGAGTAAATTAATTTTACGCTATTTTGGTGAAATCAAAAAAGACGATTGTGGTATTTGTTCTTATTGCATTTCAAAATCTACTCCTCAGAGAGACACCATATCAATCACAGAAAAAATTATTAGTTTACTAAAAATTGAAGAATTAAATTCGAGAGATATTCAAAAAATTTCCAAATTACCTAAAGACGATGTTATCTTTGCACTCCAAGATTTGTTGGATAAAGATATAGTATATATAAAACCAAATAATCTATATTCACTTAAATAAAACATGAAATTGTTTCGTGCCTAAAAAATAAATGGAAAAACTAAAAATCATTTTTATGGGAACACCAGAATTCGCGGTAGGGATTTTGGATGCCATATTGAAAAATAAATATGAAGTCGTTGGTGTTATAACGGCTGTCGACAAACCGGCTGGTCGTGGTCAGAAAATAAAATATTCAGCTGTAAAAGAATATGCATTAGAAAACAACTTAAAACTGTTACAACCAACTAATTTAAAAGATGAATCTTTTTTAGCTGAATTGAAAAGTTTGAATGCTAATTTACAGGTTGTTGTAGCTTTTAGAATGTTACCAGAAGTAGTATGGAGAATGCCAAAACTTGGAACATTTAATCTTCATGCCTCCTTATTACCCAATTATCGTGGTGCTGCACCTATAAACTGGGCCATTATTAATGGGGAAACAAAGACGGGAGTTACAACTTTCTTTATTGATGATAAAATTGATACTGGCGCTATGATTTTGAGTAAAGAAACTTTGATTTCTGAAATAGAAAACGCTGGCGCATTACATGACAGATTGATGCAAATAGGAAGTGAAGTTGTAATAAAAACTTTAGCATTAATTGAAAATGGAAATGTAAAAACTACCATACAAAAAGATTCAAGTGATATAAAAACGGCTTACAAAATCAATCGAGAAAATTGTAAAATAGACTGGAATGTTTCAGGCAAACAAATTCACAATCTAATTCGTGGTTTATCTCCTTATCCAGCTGCATGGTGTTGGTTTATAGATGGTGATGAAGAGTGGAGTGTTAAAATATACGAATCCAAATTGCATCACGAAAATCATTCATACGATATAGGTACAGTCATAACCTCCAAAAAAGAAATGAAAATTGCTGTTCAAGATGGCTTCATAGAAGTTTTATACCTTCAATTTCCTGGAAAAAAGAAAATGAAAACATCTGAAGTATTAAACGGAATAACATTTTCAGACAAATGCCAAGCGGTGTGAAGCCATGATTTTGTTGATAAGAACAAAATGCAACTTCAAAAAGGCTGATTTATCAACAAAAAATACGATTTATCAACAAAAACTACAAAAATGATGCATATCACTTGTGAGGTGCATATTTTCTACTAAATTTGTT
>CAZLEU010000108.1:0-9651 GCA_964558625.1 uncultured Flavobacterium sp. | reverse complement strand
GCATTCCAGCTTATATCTTAGGAAAAGAAAAAGCAGAAACCGAAAAAGAAGCCAAACGTTTACTAGAATATCTAGGCTTATCGCATCGAATTTCACACAAACCAAATGAACTTTCTGGAGGTGAACAACAACGTGTAGCGGTTGCAAGAGCATTGATAAACCAACCTGCCGTAATTTTTGCCGACGAACCTTCTGGAAACTTAGACACAACTTCAGCAGAGAATTTGCATAAACTGTTTTTTCAACTTCGTGACGAATTTGGACAAACTTTTGTTATTGTCACACATAATGAGGAATTAGCCAACATGGCAGACAGAAAACTCGTCATGGTTGATGGCAAAATAAGCGGTTTGTAAATAATTTTAGTGTTACATTTTTTTTAGTAATCTATAAATTCCATCATATAATTTGAATAAAAACGACCTCAAATCTTTTCTTGACGATAAAGTGGAACTTTATAATAATCCCAATTTTATAGAATCGGATCCAATTCAAATTCCACATGCTTTTTCTTTGAAAGAAGATATCGAAATTGCAGGTTTTCTGGCTGCAACAATTGCATGGGGAAATCGCAAAATGATTATCAATAATGCCAAAAAGATGATGGCGTTGATGGGAAATTCTCCTTACGATTTTGTACTAAATCATCAAGAATACCAACTTGAAAAACTCGATAATTTTGTACACAGAACTTTTAACGGTGGCGATTTTAAAACATTTATTCTTTGTTTAAAAAATATCTACAATAAACACAACGGATTGGAGGCTGTTTTTTCTAGTCATGCAGAAAAAGATTCGATGCAAAAAAGCATTTCAAATTTTAAACAAATATTCTTTGAAGTTGAGCATCAAAATAGAACGCAAAAACACATTTCTGATCCAATAAATAATTCGGCTGCCAAACGAATTAATATGTTCCTTCGTTGGATGGTTCGTCAAGACAAAAAAGGTGTCGATTTTGGTATATGGAAAAATATTTCGCCATCACAGTTATCTTGTCCACTAGATGTGCATTCAGGCAATGTGGCTCGAAAACTAGAATTACTCTCAAGAAAACAAAACGATGCAAAAGCTCTAGCAGAACTCGATAGCAATTTGAGATTACTAGATAAAACTGATCCTGTGAAATACGATTTTGCTTTATTTGGGCTTGGTGTTTTTGAAAAGTTTTAATTTACAATAAAATAGCATAAAACTTCTCACTAGAAAATCAATTTTAAAAACCCTATCTTTGCACAAAATTCAAGCAAATGAGCACTTTTGAGCAATTCAATCTTCCAAAATCCGTACAAAAAGCAATTGATGAATTGGGTTTTACAACACCAACTCCTATTCAGGAAAAATCATTTTCTGTGATTATGTCTGGTCGCGATATGATGGGAATTGCACAAACAGGAACGGGGAAAACCTTTGCCTATTTGTTACCATTGCTGAAACTTTACAAGTTCACTCCAACCAATACACCTAAAATTGTAATTCTAGTTCCAACTCGCGAATTAGTTGTTCAAGTGGTCGAAGAAGTAGAAAAATTAACCAAATACATGTCGGTTAAAACTCTCGGTATTTATGGTGGCGTAAACATCAATACTCAAAAGAAAGCCGTTTTTGACGGAATAGATATTTTAGTAGGAACACCTGGGCGTGTAATGGATTTAGCATTAGATGCTTACATACGATTTGACGAAACACAAAAATTGGTAATTGACGAATTTGATGAAATGTTAAACTTGGGATTCAGACCACAAATCACTTCGATTTTGTCGATGATGAAAACCAAACGACAAAATATTTTGTTTTCGGCAACTATGACCGATGAAGTTGATCAAGTTTTGAATGATTATTTCGATTTTCCCGAAGAAGTAACACTTGCAGCATCGGGAACACCCTTAGAAAATATTACGCAAATAGTTTATAAAGTTCAAAATTTTAATACCAAAATCAATTTACTGAAATATTTGTTGCAAAATGACGAATCGATGAGTCGTATTTTGGTTTTTGTCAATAACAAAAAGATTTCTGATATGCTTCATGATCGAATTGAAGCTGAATTTGAAGGTCAATTTGGTATTATTCACTCTAATAAATCCCAAAACTATCGTCTAAATACCATGACACGTTTTCAAGAAGGAAATTTACGAGGATTAATCACAACAGACGTTATGGCTCGTGGTTTGGATATTTCAAATATTACACACGTTATCAACTTTGAAATGCCCGAAGAACCAGAATTATACATACACAGAATTGGTAGAACAGGCCGTGCCGATGCCAACGGAACTGCTATCAGTTTCTACACAAATCGCGAGGAAGAAATTAAAATTGAGATTGAATTATTGATGAATCGTGAGTTAAACCCAGAAGTTTTTCCAGAAGAAGTTGAAATTTCAACACATTTGATTGGTCCAGAAAAAGACAAAGAAAAAATCAAATTTTTACTCAAAAAACCAAAGCTTGAAGGCGAAGGTGCTTTTCACGAAAAAGCAAAGAAAAACACCAAAGTAAATCTCGGAGGACCATCTAAAACAAAGAAAAAAACATCGGGCTCTGTCAACCGAAATATGTTGCGTGAACAAAATAAAAAAAGAGCAAAGAAAAAATAGATAATTTTTAGTATTTTTGACAATTGAAAATCACTGAACTCCAATAAAAACAATACTTTGTGAAGTAAACTAAAATCAGAATGCAATTTAAACACCCAGAAATTCTCTACTTCTTATTTTTATTGGTTATTCCAATTCTGGTTCACTTATTTCAATTACGTCGTTTCAAAAAAGAATATTTTACCAACGTCAAAATTCTTAAAGAGCTTTCTATTCAAACCAGAAAAAGTTCTAAACTAAAAAAATGGTTACTCCTTACTACTCGTTTATTGTTACTAGCTTGTGTCATAATTGCCTTTGCACAACCTTTTTTTACAGCCAAAGACAGCAAAAATGCTTCTAATGAACTTTACATTATTCTCGATAATTCATACAGCATGCAAGCCAAAGGTCAAAAAGGCGAATTGCTAAAACGTGCTGTGGAAGATTTACTCGAACATGCTCCTGAAAACCAGAATCTTTCATTACTCACCAATTCAGAGAATTTTTGGAATACTGATATTAAATCAATTCAAAAGGAATTACAAAATTTAAAATACAGCGCAACCGCTTTCAATTTAGAAAGTGTTCTCAATCAAGTAAAAGCAAGAAAATCATCTTTTGGTAAAGATGTTGTAATCATTACCGATGCTGTTGGTCTGGAAGCAAAACAATTGAGTAGTATCAATAAAGATTTGAATACTTTATTTGTGGTTCCAAAAGCGGAACAGAAAAATAATATTTCTATTGATAGTGTTTTTATCAATCAAACACTTGATAATTTTTATGAGATTGGAGTCAAATTGACTACCTATGGAGATGACTTGAAAGAAATTCCGATTGGTTTGTACAACAAAGATAAATTGGTTGCCAAGACATTGGTCAAATTAGAATCGAAAAGTAAAACAATGAATTTTACGATTCCGAAAGAAGATTTCAATGGCTATTTCTCCATTTCTGACAATGGTTTAGATTACGACAATCAATTGTATTTCAGTATTTCAAAACCAGAAAAGAAGCATGTAATTAGTATTGGAGAAACAGAAAAGAGCAATTTTTTAAGTCGAATTTATACCAGCGACGAGTTTGAATACAAAAACTTTCCTTTAGAAAATTTAGATTACAATAATCTCGAAAAACAAGATGCTATTGTGTTGAATGAATTAAAAGAAATTCCACAAGCCTTACAAACAACTCTAAAATCATTTGTTGAAAAAGGCGGGAATTTAGTGGTTATTCCATCAACCGAAAGTTCGATATCCAATTTGAATAGCTTTCTTTCAAATATAGCCAATATGCAGTTTGGACCGATTGCAACAACTGAAAAAATGATTACCAAAATTCACTTTAACCATCCATTATTTCAATCGGTTTTTGAGAAAAAAATTGATAATTTTCAATACCCAAACACAAAAAGTGCTTTTACAATTTCGAGTACAACACCAGCTGTTTTGAGTTATCAAGACCAAACCTCTTTCTTAACAGCAAAATCTAATGGAATCTCGACTGTGTATGTTTTTGCAGCAGCTTTAAATAAAATAAATTCAAATTTTCAAAATTCACCATTAATTGTACCCACTTTTTATAACATGGCACAAAATGATCAAAAAAACGGGTGTAGTTGCTATGAAAATTGGCGAAAATAATCCGTTTATAGTGGATGCTGAATTAGCAAAAGATGAAATTTTAGAAGTAAAAAGCACCTCAAAAGTAACTGCTGAAAAATTTATTCCAGTACAACAAATCTTAAATGCTAAAGCCAAATTAACTTTTAATGATTTACCAAAAGAAGCTGGAAATTATGGTATTTTTAATCAAAATAAGCTAATAAAGAATATCAGTTTTAACTATTCAAGAACTGAAGGAAATATTGACAAAAGTAATATTGATGCTCTTTCCAATTACAAAATAGTAGAATCAATCGAATCTGTTTTTGACACTTTAAAGTTTGACCGACAAGATACTTCCATATGGAAATGGTTTGTATTCTTAACCTTGCTTTTTCTTGTATTGGAAATACTAATTCAAAAATTTGTGAAATAGACTAAAAATTAAAATTATGAAACTAATTATTAGAGAAGCCAAAATTATCGACTCACAAAGTTCTTTTCATAACCAAACGGTCGATTTACAAATTGAAAATGGAATTTTGACAAACATTGGTGCTCAACTTTCAAACGAAAAAAATTTTGAAGAACTAAAATTAGATAATCTTCATGTTTCACAAGGTTGGTTTGATAGTAGTGTAAGTCTTGGTGAACCTGGATTTGAAGAGCGTGAAACTATAGAAAATGGTTTGAATGTGGCTGCCAAAAGTGGGTTTACAGCAATAGCATTACAACCCAACTCCTACCCGATTATTGACAACCAATCGCAAGTGAATTTTGTAAAATCGAAAGCGCAGAATAAACCAACCGATTTATATCCGATTGGCGCTTTGACCAAAAATAGCGAAGGAAAAGATTTGGCAGAACTTTACGATATGAAAAACGCTGGAGCAGTTGCTTTTGGTGATTATGGAAAGAATCTGGATAATTCCAATTTGCTAAAAATAGCATTACAATACACACACGATTTTGACGGATTAGTTATTGCATTTTCTCAAGATGCCAACATAAAAGGAAATGGTGTTGCAAATGAAGGTATCGTTTCTACAAGATTAGGATTAAAAGGAATTCCGAATTTGGCAGAAGAATTATTGGTTGCTAGAAACCTTTTTATACTTGAATATACTGGAGGAAAAATGCATATTCCAACAATTTCAACAGCAAAATCTCTTACTTTAATAAAAGAAGCTAAAGCTAAAGGTTTACAAGTAACTTGTAGTGTTAGTGTTCATCATTTGGTGATGACTGATGAAAAATTGGATGGTTTTGATACTCGTTATAAAGTCACACCACCATTGCGAAATGAAGTTGATAGAAAAGCCTTAATTGAAGGCGTTTTGGATAGTTCAATTGATATGATAACATCAGACCACAATCCAATAGATATTGAGCATAAAAAAATGGAATTTGATTTGGCAAAAAATGGAACTATCGGTCTTGAAAGTGCTTTTGGAAGTTTGTTAACCGTTCTTCCTCTTGAAATTGTGGTTTCCAAATTAACTTCGGGAAAAACCATTTTTGGTATTGAAAATCAAGCTGTAAAAGAAGGTTCAAAAGCATGTCTAACTCTTTTCAATCCATCAGTAGAATCAATTTTTACAAAAGAAAACATTCTTTCAAAATCTAAAAACTCCGCTTTTATTGGTCAAACAATCAAAGGTAAAGTTTATGGAATTGTGAACAACAAACAATTAATTTTAGCTAAATGAACAAAGAAACAATTGATGAAGGAAAGTCAACAGCCATTACAAGTTATATTTTAATTGTAGGCGTTTTAATAGCGATGTCGATGAATGCTGAACCTAAAAATCCGTTTTCTGCATTTCATATTCGACAATCGTTAGGATTATCTATATTATTTATTTCTTTGGGTATGATTGTAAGCAATTTTAGCAATCCAATGATACTTTTTTCAATGTGGATATTTGTTTCAATATTATGGACTTACGGCATTTTTACAGCTATAAAAGGTGAAATGAGACCAATTCCGCTTGTGGGAGTTTTTTTTCAAAAATGGTTTAGGTTTTAGGAAGTCAAAAAGATGAAAAACAAAATGAAAACACCAAATTATGAGTTTATATTATATAGTTAGAGAGCCCAAAATTAAACTAGAGAAAAATCCTTTGTTATTACTACTTCATGGTTATGGTAGCAACGAAGAAGATTTGTTTTCTTTTGCGAGTGAACTTCCCGACACTTACTATGTCGTTTCGGTCCGTGCTCCTTATGATTTGATGTATGGGAGTTACGCATGGTACGCCATTAATTTTGATGCCGATGAAAACAAATTTTCCGATATCAATCAAGCCAAACAATCACGTGATTTGATTGCAAATTTCATTGATGAATTGATTACAAAATATCCAATTGATGCTCAAAATGTAACTTTAATCGGTTTTAGCCAAGGTTCGATTTTGAGTTATGCAGTGGCATTATCTTATCCAGAAAAAGTGCAGCGTGTTGTAGCCATGAGCGGTTATTTGAATACAGAGATGGCAATTGAAAATTTTGAGAAAAATAATTTTTCAAACCTAAAAGTATTTGCTTCACACGGAACTGTTGACCAAGTAATTCCAGTAGATTGGGCAAGAAAAGTTGCTTCAGCTCTAACCGACTTGGGGATTCCAGTTGTTTACAAAGAATATCCTATTGGTCATGGTGTTTCGCCTCAAAACTTTTATGATTTTAGAAATTGGTTGGAAAATTAAGTCCTAATTTTCTTTAACAAAATAATATCCTTTTGCTTTTAAGTACGAAGCCGTTTCATCTTTTGAAAAATGGAAAACTTGGTTTGATCTCTTATCTTCAAAAAACAAAGTCACATTTTCATTATCAAACTCATATCTTCCAGAAACCACTTCGCTCTTATCTAATTCATCATTATAATTATCAAATTCAAACCAACCATTGGTAAAAAAACTAATTTTTATTGCAGCTGCATGTGGCGTAAACCAATTTCCGAGAATTTCTTTGTTTTTATCTTCAAATTGGGAAAGTTCTTCTTCTAATTGTTTGTTTTCTTCGACTAACTCATTTGTCACAGAATCTAGAGTTTTAACAGTAGTATCGGTTGGTTTGATTACTTCTTTTGCAACAATACTATCAGTTTGCATTACTTTAACATCCTTTTTTTGGGTATTGCAACTCAATAAAATTGAAATCAATACCAACGTTAAAATTTTTATTATCCTCATCAAAATCATTTTTGATACAAAATTGAATTAACTGTTTCAAAAGTTACTTGCTCATTGTCATCAATAAAGTATTTTATCAAAACTTCACCCCAATAGTCACCATCACTATAATCGGCAATAATCCAACGATGATTCAATAATTTTATTTTATTGATAATGAATTTATTAGTTCCTATTTGATCTTGCCCTATATAGGGATTCCCTTTAGGATTTTCGTTCAAATCCATCAATTTTTCTGTCACTAATGGAATTATTTTGGCATAATCCATTCTTACTTTTACATTATCATTATCAAAATAGTTTTGTGCATTTTCGTTGTATGCTAAAGAGAAATAATCAGCATCTGCCACTTTAGCGGCAACTGAATCTAATTTGATTTTCATTTTTTCAACGCGTTCTTTTTCAAAAGTGGTCTGCTTACTAAAATACATGTAAGTAAAAATATTCATCAAAACAGCCAAAATAAACAAGTACAATAAAAGTGATTTTTTCATTTTTTAAATTTAATTATAATAGTATTTCTAAATTATCATAAGCCAAAAACACGTTTTCAGGAAGTCTTTTTTGCACATCTTCATGAAATCCAAAGTGATGACTTATATGAGTCAAATAAGCTTTCTCAGGTTGAACCAAAGTTATAAAATCTAATGCTTCTTGCAAATTAAAATGAGAATGGTGCTCTTCTTCTCGCAACGCATTTATAACAAGAACTTTAAGTTTTTTTAGTTTTTCAATCTCAAAGGTTTCAATCGTTTTTACATCTGTTAAATAAGCAAAATCATCAATTCTGTATCCAAAAACTTGAAGATTTCCATGCCAAACATTGATAGGTATAATCGTTTTATTTCCTAAAACAAAATTTTGATTGTTGCTAACCTCAATAGCATCAACACTTGGTGCGCCTGGATAACGATTTTCTGTTGCAAAAACATAGTCAAAACGTCTTTTGAGATTATCCAAAACACGTCTGTGACCATAAATAGGAATATTTCCTTGCTTAAAATTAAAAGGGCGAATATCATCTATTCCAGCAGTATGATCAGAATGCTCATGAGTAAATAAAATTGCATCCACTTTTGGACATTGAGAAACCAGCATTTGCTGTCTAAAATCGGGACCGCAGTCGATAATACAAGAAAAATCGTCCCAACTTAACCAAACAGAAACACGCAATCGTTTATCTCTGCTATCAGTACTTTGACAAACAGGATGATTGCTCCCAATTACAGGAATTCCTTGTGATGTACCAGTTCCTAAAAAATAGATTTTCAATTGAATTCTTTTTTTGCAAAAATAAGTTAATAAATTGTATTAAAAAGCCTATTTTACTAACTTTGTGGCATCATTTTAGTGATACAAAAAAAATGGGAATAGAAATAAAATTAAAAGGAGATAAAATCATTGAGCAAATTCCTGCAATAAAGGACAAAGCTTTACGAATAAATCTTAATGAAAATATATACGGAACCTTCTCTGAAATAGGAGCTGGGCAAGAAACCGTAAGACATTTTTTTAGAGCCGGTGGTTCATCAGGTACAATCGCAAAAGCGATGTCGGCTTACGACAAAGATTTTAGTGATGCCATATATGGCGTTGAAGATGATGGTCGTTATGTAACTGAAAGCCGCCTAAAAAAAATGCTCGCCCATGAGGTAAATCTTGTTGAACAACGCTTAAAAAGAGACAAACATCCTAGCAAAGTTTTTTTTAGCTATGCAAATACAGTAGCTACGATTGATTTTGCTAAACAATTCAAAGGTCATGGTTGGGTTGGAATACGATACCAAGTAGAACCAGATGAAGATTATAACGAAATCATTATTCATATTCGTTTTAAAGAAACCGATGCAAGATTACAACAAGAAACACTTGGCGTTCTTGGTGTTAACTTAATATATGGAGCATATTACAAATACAATGATCCAAAAAAATTACTTCGTTATTTATATGATCATTTAGATAAAGACCAATTAGAAATAGATACAATCAATTTTTCGGGACCACGTTTTGCCAATGTTGACAACCGATTAATGAGTTTACAATTGGTCAAAAATGGAATGACAGACGCTGTAATGTTTGGCCCAGATGGAAAAAACATACTACCAGCTGCTATTTTGTACAAAAAAAATATCTTAGCTCTTAGAGGAAGTTATCGTCCTGTGACCAATGTAAACATTGACATGTATGAGAAATCATTGAAAATGTTTCTTGAAGAAAGTAAAGTTGAAAAAGAAAATACATTAGTTGTATTTGAAATTACACTTTCAAATC
>CAZLEU010000107.1:0-9738 GCA_964558625.1 uncultured Flavobacterium sp. | reverse complement strand
TTAAAAGAATAACTTTGCAACCAGATATGAAAACAAAAATTGCCATAACATCACTACCCAAAGACCAAGTAAAATTATAAAAAGCAGGATCTAAACCAGAATCAATCACAACAACATCTCCAGGGCAAATGGCATTTCCAGACGCTTCAAGGAAGTCATTTCCTAATTCTATATTTCCAATATTAAAACTATCTCCTTCTAAAAAGACAGCCGAATCATATGCTGTATCTCCTTGATCTGCAATGACAAGTTTAATATGATATTGATTTCCAGGCACCACATCTGCTGTTGCAACAAGTGGTTGGGTATATCCGTTGAAATTAATCGGTGATCCAAGCGGATTTAATCCATTTGGTCCAAAATATTCACCAAATAATTCTGGGTTTTGAGAATCACAGTTTGCATTAAACTCTTGGTCTCTAATCGTTACTACAGAAACTGGTGTGTCTGTTCCTGGTATAACAGCAAGGTTAGATGTTGCACCAGATGCAATGTCTGTTAAAATAAAGGCAAATGAATCTGAGAAAGTACATTGAAAAGTTCCATATTCTTCTGAAGCCAATAGGAAGTTAAAACTTATTGGTGTTGAAATAGGTGTAAAATCAAACTCTAATATAGATGCATTATTAGAATTCATAGGTGTTCCTGTTCCATCAAGAATTATTGCTTCCAAATCATCATCACCTGTCCATGTTGCTGGAAAAGCAAAATCTTCTCCTCCCTCACTTAAAAGTGTGGAATTTGGACCTGGAACACTAGAGGCACTACCCGTTGATAATACAATACCATCTGCAAATGGGAATTCTGAATCGCCTCTATTAAAATATCCTATACCATTTCTGGTTATTGGAGGGAAATTTATTCCTGTAGAAGTAGTGATATTTGTAACGTTAGCACATGTAGTATTTAGGAATACATCTTCTATCAATTGTTGTGTTGTATATTGAGTTGTATTAGCCGAAATTGGAGGTAAAATTCTTCCTATACATAAATCAAAAGTTATGTCTTGAACGGTTCCTACTGCTGACCAAACTCTTATAAAATAAGTTTGTCCAACTGTTAGACCATTTGCTGTACTTTGATTTGGATCACTACAATATAGTTGTGTCAATCCATTACAAGTACCCGAATATAAAGCATGGTTAACATCTGTACTTGTTCCTTGAACGTTTAGTATATCTATAATTTGTTGTGTACTATTTGCGATAAAACTAAACCATATATCATCATCCTCAGTACCAGCACATGTTGTCCCTCCTTGGCTGGAAGCCGTTGCTCCTGCTAAAGATCCTGGAGTAGTTAGATTACATATTAACCCTCCATTTACAACTGCATTTGTTGCGGTATCACAATTATCGTTTACAACAGCTGCTGGAGTTGTAATACAAACCTCAAAAGTAGCTGTTTGAGATGCGTTTCCACCATTGGTATATACTCTAATTTTATATGTATTTCCAATAACTAATCCTGTTGCAATACTTATATTAGGATTACTACAATACATTTGTGTCAGAGCACCACAATCTGAACCTGAATAAAGTGTATGATTAATATCTGTTGCTGTACCCACTATATTGTTTATATTGATAATGTGCGTAGTACTTGTTGCAACAAAATTAAACCAAACATCATCGTCTGTATTACCTGGACAAACAGGAGATGTAAGTGGTAAAGAACCCGAAGCTCCTAAAGTATTACCTATAGCAAATTGTGTACATTCTCTATTTGGGTTAACAGGAACATTTATCGATCCTGCACAATCGTCATTTAATGGTTTTGTAATAAATGAGATTGGCGTTAAAACAGTCCATCCACTAATTTCTGAAGAAGAACATATTGCTCTAACATAAAATTGATACGTGGTTTGTGGGTTTAAACCTGTTACTGTAACACTTGAAGTTCCATTAACTAAATAATAAAAACCTGAACCGGCTTGTACACCACCAATTGTTCCAACTATTGGGCTTCCGTTTACTGGAGCTGGTGTTCCTTGTGGGGTTACAAAAACTTCCCATTGAGTAGCTGTTCCTTGTTCTGTCCATGTTAATGTTGCTTGGTTTGTTGTAATTGAAGTAATATCAACAGTTAATGGTACAGGTTTTAAACAGCCAGTTGGAGTACAATTCCCTATAGAGTCATACAAAACTGTTTGTGGGGTTCCTTGTGCGGGTTCTTTTATAAATAATGTGTCAAAAAATGGGCTCGCAAAGGTGAATCCTATCGTATCCGGAGAAGTTCCTGTTACACTCCAAAACAAATCATATTGTACGTTTGGACATAATTTTACAATTATTGGGTTACCATTAACTTGTGCGGCACCTACTGTTGCTACTATAATACCATTTTGACGTATTTGAAGTCTTGCTCCATTCCAAGTATTAGCGCCTATACTTCCATCAGCATTATAGTTATTCAACCATATTCTATAATCGCACATTTCTGTATCTAAACATCTAAGTGTATTGAATACTTTTACTACTGTCCATTTACTTTTATTGGTAGAACTACAAATTGTTCTAATATAGTAAAAGTAAATTTGTGCTGCATTCAATCCGTTTATTGTATAAGGCGACCCATCGGGTGATGTAACTGTTGTCAATATTTGCCCAGGATAAGATGGATTGTCTGGCGGAATAGCGGTTGGTAACGTTAATGTTGTACTTGGAACAAGTAAAATTTCCCATTGTGTATCTGTTGGTGAACCATTTACCCATGTAAATGTTGCTGAACTTGTTGTTATGCTTGTCGCTATCACGTTGGGAGTTGTTGGTCTTGGGCAAGATGGTGGTGTAGTGAACGCTTTGGGTCCTGCAACTAGACTATTACCATTAATTGCCCCACAATCATTCATAACATAATAATTGTATGCGGTGTCAGGAATAAGTTGGGTATATTGATATGGTGTTCCAATTGTACCTTGTCCCGCTGGAACAAAAACCCAAGGAATTTCTGGATTAAAAGGCACTGGTGCTAAAACTGACAGTGAGGTTACAAGCGGTGTATCTATAGCGTCACTAACAGCGACATTAGCAGCTGTTAAACCATTAACTGTAGCAGTGTTTGTTACAGAACCAGTCAAAGCATCTGCTGCTGTGATCGTGTATATTGCTGTTGCTTTTCCGAATCCGCCTGGAGGTAATATGGCAGGTACAACTGGAATTGGATTAGCACTAACTAATGGATCAGAAATAGTTAAACTATTAATTGGTAGTCCTCCATTATTTGTTACATAAAATTCATATTTTATAGTCTCTCCTTGAGTAACTCCCGTAATTTCTGTAACTTTTTTAGTTAATAATAAACTTGGTGCAGCTGGTGTAACAACTGGCAAAGCCATTACCCATGCTGATTCAGTTGGTGGTGTTGTGCTTGACCAATATAATGGAGCCATTACTGTTGGAGGGTTTCCAACAGTATCGACAATCATAGTACCAACGTTTAAAGCAGTTGGTTTAGGACATTTTGGTAAATTTGTCCAAACACCAGAGTTTGTTGTCCAAGGACTTGGGCCATTATTGGTACAATTTATCTGTACCCAATATCTATATTGTGTATCTTGTTGTAATCCTAATGATTCAGGTATTACATAACCTGGTAAAACATTTTCTACTAAGAATGTAGTTGAGTTATCGGGTATCGGAGTGCCTGTAGGTGCGGTAAATGGAGCAGCGCTAATGTATACATCATAATCAAAACCTAATCCTGCAGCCCATGCTGGTACTAACCAGTTAAGTGTTGCTCCATATGCAGTTATTGATGCTGTTCCTAAAGTTCCTGCTACAGCTTGACATACTGGGAAATCACATTCTGCAAAAGCAGTTGAGTTAGCACCATAAATAATAGTTCCTACATTGGGAGCGCTATTGCTTGGCATTGTGAATAATGTTTGTCCAAATGAGTTTCTTACCGAAACACCAATCTCTGCTGGCGATGTACCACCAACTGACCAAAATAATTCAAATGGTAAATCATCGCACAATGGAACAACAACATTCTGAGAACCGCCCGTTATAGTTGATCCTATCGTAGCAACGACAATACCGCCTTGACTTACTTCCATTCTTCCACCTTCCCAGCCATCACCGCCATTATCTGTTAATATAAACGTATAATTACATTGATCGGCAACGGGACATTGAGTTGTTGTGAACAAAAATGGTCCAACCCAAGGGCTGAATGTTCCATTACCACAATCTGCTCTCACCCAATATTGATATTCTGTTCCTGATGCTAGAGGTGTTCCATTTTGTAATGTGTTCACATTTGCTGTAGGATTTGGTGTGGCTGTAGTTCCAGCAACAGTTGGTATTTCCTCTCCTTTTAGTTGAACAAAATACTCCCACGATGTGGCTCCAGATGGTCCTGTCCAGTTTAAAGTGGCACTAGTCATATCGGCAACTGCTGTACCGCTTGTTGGTGGGTTACATGTTACTTCCTGAATTGTTAGTAAATATTCAAAATTAAAAGTAGCTGCTGTAGATGATATAACTATATAATAGGTCGTATTAGCAGTTACATTCAAAGTTGAAATTGTTCTTATGCTTCCATTATTATTGGCAACACCTGCAATACAATTTAAACCAATGTCTGAACAACTATCGTAAACAAAAACACCCGTTTCGGCTACTCCAAAAGGGTTCATTGAAATAGTAATCTGTCCATCTGTAGCAGGAGTGTATGAATATACTACATCTTGACCTGCAAGATAAGTTCCAGTTCCACCACAACCTGTTCCAGGTGAAGTCTGGGTTATATTATCACCATAAACATTAGTATTACTTTGGTCAGAAAAAGGTAAATCTAGGTTTGTTATTGAAAAAGAACAGCTTCCACATAATGCTCCTTGTTCTTTGGTTTTGAAAAAGTAGGGCCCTACCCATTCACTGGTTCTACCTGGGCCACAAACAGCTTGAACATAATAAGCATATTCAGTACCTGGAAGTAACCCTGTTAAAAGATTCCCTGGATTATTTGGCAATCCTGAGTTAGTTTGAAAAATTGGATTTCCTGAATTTCCTTGGTCGAAAGGATATAGCCCGACTTCGACATTAAATGAGCCTGCATTTGCAGGGTTTGACCATTTTATTTTTGCAGAATTACAAGTTATTTGTTCAGCACCTAGCGTTGTTGGTTCTACACATCGTAAAGCCAATTGAACATTATCAATTAACCATCTATCACCACTTATAGCAGATCCTGTTTGAGTGTGTACTTTGACAAAAGCAATGTATACTTCTTGACCCGTTTGAGTCATATTAATTACTTTTTCATTGTATTGATTAAATGAAAATCCTTCATTTAATTCAGTCTCCGTATATTCTTCATATATTGTGTAGGCAGAAAGGACTAATGGATCACTGTTGGTTGAAACCCTAATTTGATATAATGTTCCCGAATCTCCATTCAATCCCTGTCTTGTAAAAAAACGAAGTTGTTCATTTGGGCGAATTAATCTTCTTGGCATGACTAACCAATCTTTTGAGGTTGCATCTATACCATTAAAACCCCTGGCAACATCTGCTGCTCTACCAATACTGTTAAGAGCTAATGCTGCAGTGGACGGAACCCAATTGACTACTGGTCCTATCCCTCCTTCGTCAAAAGTCATCCAATCTCCAGATATTAAGGCCCAATTTCCAGAAGCGTCAGGAGTTGAAATACCTTCAAAATCTTCGTTTATACCTGTAATTTGTGAAAAATTTGATAAAGAAATTAATAAAAATAAAAGTGAGTAAATTTTTTTCATAATTATGAAAATTTAAAATAGTTGGTGGTTGTTTGATATGTTTGTGAAAGATTCAAATATAAAAATTTATACCAAAAAACACATATGAATTTTGGTATAAACGACAAAATGCAAGTTTATAGGAGTAAATGCGTGTTTTTTTAACAAAAAGAATGTCTTTTTTGAATTTTCATCATTATTTTTCTCCATTCTTTGTTAAAAAAACCAACTGGCAACAAAAATAGCAGTAATTACACAAATTATATCTACCAAAAGCATCGTTCCCAATGCGTATCGAGTGTTCTTTATATTAACCGAACCAAAGTAAACCGCAATTACATAAAAAGTGCTTTCGGCACTGCATTGAAAAATACTGCTTAGTCTTCCTGTCATCGAATCGGCACCAAATGTATTCATAGAATCTATCAAAAATCCTCGAGAACCAGCTGAACTAAATGGGCGAAGCAATGCAACTGGTAAAGCATCTGTAATATCTTTACTTACACCCAAGTTGGAAAAAGCAAAGGCAATCCAGTTGCTAATGATTTCAAATAATCCACTATTTCTAAACAAAGAAATAGCAACTAACATTCCTAAAACATAAGGGAAAATAGTAACTCCTGTTTTTACTCCATTATTTGCTCCCGTTACAAAGGCTTCATAAACTGTAGTATTTGCTTCTATAAATTTCTTTTCTTTTACGAAAGATAAAATCAATGTAAAAATAATTATTACTAGCAAAATCAAAGCTGAAAGATTAGATGTAAAATAGTTTTTCCCAATTAAATCTAATTGATTTACATACAGTAACAAGCCAATTATTGCTCCAATCATTCCCATTAATCCTACAACCAATGAGGCACTTTTGAAATTGATTTTTTGTTTAATTCCAACAATTAAAAAAGCTGCAATTGTTCCAATAAAGGAGGTGATTATACACGGTAACATTACATCTGCAGGATTAGCAGCCCCTGCAGCTGCACGGTATCCAATAATTGAGGTTGCAATTAAGGTAAGCCCAGATGCGTGTAAACACATGAACATAATCTGTGCATCACTTGCTTTGTCTTTTTCAGGATTTATTTCTTGCAAACTTTCCATAGCTTTTAATCCAAATGGTGTTGCTGCTGAATCTAAACCCAAAAAATTAGCCGCAAAATTTAAAGTCATATAAGAAATGGATGGATGATTTTTCGGAATACTTGGAAAGACTTTTACAAAAACTGGGCTTAAAATTTTTGCCAATTTTTGTGAAGCACCAGAAATAATTAGAAGTTCCATCAGTCCGCAGAAGAAAGCTAAATACGCTATAAGTGGTAAAATCAAATCAAGCAAAGTATTTTTACAAGTAGGTAGTAATCCATCTGACTTTTGAACTCCACTATACATTTTAACTACTTTGTTTTTATATACATAAGTAGTATCAATATTAAGCGTATCACGATTGATTACCATTGTTTTTTCAGGTGCTTTATCGATACTGTCTTTTATGAAAGTGGGTAATTCGGTTAAATATTTTTCTGAAATTAGGATAGGATCATCTTTTTTACCATTTAAAACATAATCCATTGTGTAACTATTTCCAATACATAAACTAATAATAACAAATGCAATTGATGAAATAAAAATAGCTAACCAAAATCTACTTAAAACCATAACTTATTTTTTGGTAAATATAAAATTTATTAAACTTGAAACGAAATTATTTTAAAAACCAATTATAGTTTGCGACCTTTGAGCGAACCTTTTTAAGAACTATCCATAGTTTTGCAAAACACAATTTATAATGAAAATGATGTTACTGGATATTCGATTTTTAAAAATAACTAAACAATAACTCATATGAAATTATTCATAACTGGAATTGGAACTGATGTTGGAAAAACTGTCGCATCAGCCATTATAGCACAAGCATTGGAAGCTGATTATTGGAAGCCTATTCAAGCTGGTGATTTGGATAATTCGGATAGTCACAAAGTGAAATCCCTCATTTCTTTTCACACAGAGCACAGTCTAAATCCCAAATCCCAAATTTTTGAAAACAGTTATAAACTCAATACTCCTGCAAGTCCACATTTTGCAGCAGCAATTGATGGAATTACAATTGATTTGAAAAAAATTATAGAACCAAGAACAAAAAACCACCTCGTAATTGAAGGTGCTGGCGGTGTTCTTGTTCCTTTAAATAATGAAGATTGTATCATCGATTTGATTCAAAAAGATTACAAAGTTATCATTGTTTCTCGCCATTATTTGGGAAGTATCAATCACACTTTACTGACTTATGAGGCTCTGAAATCGAGAAAAATTGAAGTAGCTGGAATTTTATTTTCTGGTGATGAAAATAAAGCTACTGAAGAAATAATACTTTCAAAAACCCAAGCGAAACTAATTGGAAGAATTGATAATGAACCGTATTTTGATAAAAATGTAATCCAATATTATGCAGATAAATTTCGGGATACACTTTTAACATTATAAGCGAAGAGAAAATAGAATAAAGAAAATAGACTTACTTATCTTTGCAAAAAGATTTAGCCACCAGCCTATATTCTATTCTCTATTTTTCTATTTTATAATTCTAAAAAAATGTCACTTACACAACGAGATAAAGTCCACAATTGGCATCCATACACACAACATAAGACAGCTCAAGATTTTCCAGCCATAATAAAAGGGAAAGATGCACTTCTTTGGGATGAAAATGGTAAAGAATATATAGATGCAATTGCTTCTTGGTGGGTTAATCCTTTTGGGCATTCCAACAAAGTCATTGCCGATGCAATATACGAACAGTTAATTACCTTAGAGCATGTTTTATTTGGTGGATTTACACACAATAAAGCTGTAGAATTATCCGAAAAATTAATAGAAATTCTTCCATCCAATCAACAGAAGATTTTCTATTCTGACAATGGTTCGACTGCAGTAGAAATTGCCATCAAAGTTGCTTTGCAGTATAACTACAATAGAGGAATAACAAAAGTCAAAATCATCGCTTTTGAAGACGCTTTTCATGGTGATACTTTTGGTGCAATGGCAGCTAGCGGAATTTCATTTTTTACAGAAGCATTCAAAGGTTCTCTTCTGGAGGTCGTTCGCATCCCAGTTCCAACTACAGGAAATGAAGAAAAAACTATAAAAAAATTAGAACGTTTGGTTCAAACCGACAAATTTGCTGCATTTATTTTTGAACCCTTAGTCCTTGGAGCTGCTGGTATGGTAATGTATTCTTCCGAAGTTTTGGACAAACTAATTGCTATTTGTAAGCAAAATAATGTTTTCACAATAGCAGACGAAGTCATGACGGGATTTGGTAAAACTGGGGAAACTTTTGCCTGCAATTATCTGGTGGAAAAACCCGATATGATGTGTCTTTCTAAGGCTCTTACAGGCGGAACAATTCCTATGGCTATTACAACTTTTACACAAAAAATTTTTGATGGGTTTTATGACGATGATACCAATAAAGCCCTTTTTCATGGACATACTTTTACAGCAAATCCAACAGGTTGTGCAGCAGCTTTAGCAAGTATTTTACTTTTACAAACAGAGGAGATGCAACAAAATATTCAAACAATACATCGATCCCACTTGGCATTTGAATCTAAAATAAAATCACATCCAAAAATAAAAACTACTCGAGTTATCGGAACCATTTTTGCTCTAGAAATTAAAACTGATTCCCAAGAAAGTTATTATGGAACGATGCGTAACAAACTCTACAACTTCTTTATAGAAAATGGTGTCATTTTACGTCCTGTTGGAAACATTGTTTACATTTTACCACCATATGTAATTTCCAAAAATCAACTAGAAAAGGTCTATCAAACTATAGAAAAGGCACTAGAAATAGTAGTTTAAGTATAACGATTTCATTGAAGTTACAACGTTTACAAAGCTCAATTTTATGTAACCTTCTTTGCAATCACTGTAAAAAACGTAGTGAACTTTGCAGTTAAAAGAATAACTTTGCAACCAGATATGAAAACAAAAATTGCCATAACATCACT
>CAZLEU010000106.1:0-10080 GCA_964558625.1 uncultured Flavobacterium sp. | reverse complement strand
GGTGCGGCTGCGGCAGCTTGAAGATAAACTCTATCTCCAGACTTTACGACTTTTACAGCTTCTGCTGCGGTAACATATTTACTCATACCTTTTTTAATTTTGTACAAAGTTATTATGATAAAACAATCAAAAATATGACAAAACTCATAAATACAATTGAATTTCTTTATATCAGATGGAAAGTTGTATTTTTGCAGTCGAATGTGCTTTCTTTTTAGGTAAAGCAAACGATAAGACGTTAAATTTAGAAAAATGATTATCCCAAAAACAAGAGAAGAAATCGAATTAATGCGCGAAAGTGCTTTAATAGTTTCAAAAACATTAGGCGAAATAGCCAAAATCATTAAACCCGGTGTAACTACATTACAATTAGATAAAATAGCAGAAGAATTTATACGAGATAATGGTGCTGTTCCAGGTTTTTTAGGATTATATGGTTTTCCTAATACCTTATGTGTAAGCCCAAATGCACAAGTTGTACATGGAGTCCCAAATAACAAACCATTAGAGGAAGGCGATGTTATATCGGTAGATTGCGGTGCTCTAAAAAATGGTTTTTATGGTGATCATGCATACAGCTTTGAAATTGGAGAAGTTGCTCCAGAAGTCAAAAAACTATTGAAAGTGACCAAAGAAAGTCTGTATGTAGGAATTCGAGAATTTAGAGCAGGTAATCGTGTAGAAGATGTTGGGAATGCCATTCAAAAATATTGTGAAAGTCATGGTTATGGTGTTGTTCGCGAGTTGGTAGGTCACGGTTTAGGCACCAAAATGCATGAAGATCCCGAAATGCCAAATTATGGTAAACGCGGTCGAGGAAAACTATTTGTTGAAGGAATGGTTGTTGCAATCGAACCTATGATAAACATGGGAACAAAAAACATAAAACAACTCAAAGACGGCTGGACAATTCTAACCGCTGATGGAAAACCAAGTGCCCACTTTGAACATGACGTTGCTTTAATTGATGGAAAACCAGAAATTTTATCAACTTTTAAATACGTTTATGATGCCTTAGGAATAGTAAGCAATGAGGAAGATGAGTTTCGAAACCATTATTCTTTTTAAACACAGATTTTCATAGATTAAATGTTTTATGGAAGATTTTTTATCTAAAAGATAAAACATATAAAAGAAAAAAAATATAATATTTAAGTACACGAAAATTATACTATCAAGACAGTATTTCTCAGACTTCATTTTTACAATGAAATAATATCTAGAATTAAAAGCATAAGAGTTATCTAGTAGTAAAATTAAACAAACATTAAATTATTTTGCCACTTCAAAAACAAAATTGGATTACTCGTTAATTTTGCAAAAGATAGTTTAAAATATAAAAGAGTCATTTTATAATTAATAAATACAAAAACATCTCTTAATAATCGTAAACTAAATAATATTAATCGATGTGAATTTGTGAAATCTGAGTTTGTTTAATTCTTTCAAATTCGTGCAAATTGGTAAAATTTTATCAATCAATAGTCGTTATATAAAACAAAAAACTTCCTGAATTTCAGGAAGTTTTTTTATGAATATGTTTCAAAAACTATTGCGCTTTTAACTCAGTAGGTTTTGGTTCTTCTTTTTTAGTTTCGTCTGGCAAAACGTTTCCTTTGATAGTCAAAACTTTTGTTGCCATTCCTTCAGCATTACTTGTGATAGTTACAGATTTTTGAAAAGTCCCTACTCTATCAGTAGCATATTTCACTCCGATTACAGCTTTAGCTCCAGGAGCAATTGGTTCTTTTGGATATGTAGGTACTGTACAACCACAAGAACCTTGTGCATTAGAAATAATAAGTGGTTTATCTCCATTGTTTGTAAATACAAACTCTCTTTTTCCATCTGCATTGTGAGGAATTGTTCCGTAATCGATAGTTTCAGATTCAAAAACCATTCCAGCACCACTTACTTTTGCTACTTCTTTCTTTGCTTCGGCAATAGCAGCCCCTTTGGTAGTTGTAATTGTTTTAGTAGTTTTAGCTTTTTTAGCTTTTGTTTGAGCAGAAGCAGTTGTCAATCCGAAAGTGGCTAACACTGCGATTAAAAGTATTTTTTTCATTTTTTTAAAAGTTTTAAAGTTTAATGAAGCAAATTTATATAAAAAACGCACCAACAATCACAATGAAACTTAAATTTTTATTAAATGAAATGTTAATGCTAAATTTTAAATATAAATAATTAAATTCGTCGACTCAAATTAAAATCTAAATCCTTTGTCATCAAAAGAAAAATCGGCTAAAGAAACACCATTAATGAAACAATATAATGACATCAAAAGGAAATATCCTGATGCTTGTTTATTGTTTAGAGTTGGTGATTTTTATGAAACTTTTGGAGAAGATGCCATTCGCGCTTCAAAAATTCTTGGAATAGTACTTACTAAACGTGGTGCTGGCTCTGATACAGAAACCGCTTTAGCAGGATTTCCTCATCATTCCTTAAATACCTATTTACCCAAATTGGTAAAAGCAGGACTTCGTGTGGCAATCTGTGATCAATTGGAAGATCCAAAAATGACAAAAACCATTGTAAAAAGAGGTGTAACCGAATTGGTAACTCCGGGTGTTTCGATGAATGACGAGGTGCTTCAATCCAAATCAAATAACTTTTTGGCTTCTATTTACTTTGCCAAAAAAAATATTGGAATTGCCTTTTTAGATGTTTCTACTGGTGAATTTCTTACGGCACAAGGAAACGAGGAATACATTGACAAACTATTACAAAACTTTCAACCAAGCGAAGTTTTAATTCCGAAACACAATAAAAATGATTTCAAACAACGTTTTGGTGATGACTATCATAGCTTTTATCTCGAAGATTGGATTTACAAAGAAGATTACGCTTTTGAGACCTTAACCAATCATTTCCAAACCAATTCTCTAAAAGGTTTTGGAATTGAAGAACTATCAGATGGTATTATAGCGTCGGGTGCCATTTTGTATTATTTATCAGAAACGCAACATAACAAAATTCAGCATATAACCAATATATCACGTATTGCAGAAGATGCCTATGTTTGGATGGATCGATTTACTATCCGAAATTTGGAACTATACCACAGTTACAACCCCAATGCCGTTACATTATTAGATGTAATCGATAAAACGCTCTCGCCAATGGGAGGACGACTACTAAAACGTTGGCTAGCATTACCATTAAAAGACCTTAACAAAATAAAAAGTCGACACGAAGTAGTTTCTTTCTTGAAAGAAAACAAAGAAGTACTATCCAAAATTCAACACCAAATCAAACAAATTTCTGACTTAGAACGTTTGATTTCCAAAATTGCTACAGGAAAAGTTTCGCCGCGAGAAGTAATCCATTTAAAAGAATCGCTTGATGCCATTATTCCTATAAAATCATTGGCTTTAGAAAGCCAAAATGAAGCTTTAAAGATTATTGGAGACAGTTTACACAGCTGTGATTTATTAAGAGAAAAAATCAAAACCACACTTAATCAAGAAGCGCCAGTTGCTATTGCAAAAGGAAATGCTATTGCAACAGGCGTAAACACAGAATTAGACGAACTAAGGGTCATCTCAACATCAGGTAAAGAATTTTTAGAAGGAATTGAAAAAAGAGAATCGGAACAAACGGGAATTTCATCTTTAAAAATTTCATTTAACAACGTTTTTGGTTACTATATAGAAGTTAGAAACACACACAAAGACAAAGTCCCTTCGGGGTGGATACGCAAACAAACTTTGGTCAATGCAGAAAGATACATTACAGAAGAATTAAAAGAATACGAAACCAAAATTCTAGGTGCCGAAGAAAAAATATACAAACTCGAATCTGAAATTTTTGAACAGTTGGTTGTTTGGATAGCAACCTATATAAAACCTGTACAACTTAATGCCAACTTGGTTGCTCAATTAGACTGTTTGACTTCTTTTACTCAATTAGCAATTGAAAACAAATACGTTTGTCCCTCGCTTAACGAATCCTATGCATTAGAAATTAAAAACGGACGTCATCCTGTTATTGAAAAACAATTACCCGTTGGAACACCATATATTGCAAATGATGTTTTTTTAGACAGAGAAACACAACAATTAATAATGATTACTGGACCAAACATGTCGGGTAAATCTGCCATTTTACGCCAAACTGCATTGATTGTTTTATTGGCACAAATGGGAAGTTTTGTTCCTGCCGACAGCCTTCAAATGGGGGTTGTCGATAAGATTTTTACACGTGTGGGTGCAAGTGATAATATTTCTATGGGCGAATCTACCTTTATGGTCGAGATGAACGAAACCGCTTCGATCTTAAATAATATTTCCGATAGAAGTCTGGTATTATTAGACGAAATTGGCCGTGGCACAAGTACATATGATGGAATATCGATAGCTTGGGCTATTGCCGAATATTTACACGAACATCCCTCAAAACCCAAAACCCTTTTTGCAACACACTATCACGAACTTAATGAAATGTCCGAATCTTTAGCCCGTATTCAGAACTACAATGTTTCGGTCAAAGAACTAAAAGACAACGTTTTGTTTGTTAGAAAATTAGTAAAAGGCGGAAGTGCTCATAGTTTTGGTATTCATGTTGCTAAAATGGCAGGAATGCCCCAAACGGTAATTTTGAAAGCACAAAAATTATTAAAAAAACTAGAAAAAGATCATTCTAACGATGCTTTAAATGGAATAAAAGAAGAAAATGCAGCAATGCAAATGAGTTTTTTTAATCTCGATGATCCTCTGTTGGAAGAAATAAAAGAAGAGATTTTAAATCTTGACATTAATGCCCTTACTCCCATTGAAGCCATGATGAAGCTTAATGAAATAAAAAGGATGTTAGGAAAGAAATAAAGAAAGGGTATTCTTCAGAAAAACAATCAAATCCATTAAAAACACATTCATACAATTGGTTTTTGAGTAAAAACGAGCTGTGATAATTTTCTATTTTATTTTAAAATTATCACAAAACAAATTGAGCACTAAAACAGAAAACTAAATAATCAAAAAAGGATTAGTTCGTTTCTCTAAAGACAATTAAACCTGCTAGATTCATTTTTAGCGATTTCCTTTTAGCTTAGCAATCAAACCATTAGTAAAATAGAAAGTTTTTTTAACCAAAACCCTTGTGTAATTAAATAAATGTTATAAATTTGCATCCGCAATACAGTTAAGTATTGAAGTTCTTATACAGACAATCACGCGAAAATAGCTCAGTTGGTAGAGCGCGACCTTGCCAAGGTCGAGGTCGCGGGTTCGAGCCCCGTTTTTCGCTCAAACTATACAATGCTTGAATGGTGTTTTTGTAATTAATTTTTCCAAAAACTAACTAAAAAACATCCTAAAGTAAAATGCTCGGATGGTGAAATTGGTAGACACGCTGGACTTAAAATCCAGTGAACAGCAATGTTCGTGCGGGTTCAAGTCCCGCTCTGAGTACTAAACCGTCTCGTTTTTAACGAGACGGTTTTTTTATTTAACATAAAAACGATTTTTAAACCATTAAGAAATTACGTTTGAATTCGTATTTTTCTTAGATTTCTTATTAGGTATTTTTTTTTCGAATTATAAAAACTTATGGGCGCATTTGTTATAAGCAAACGTTTTGACGATAGATATAAATACGAATTCACTTCAAGAAAAGGGAAAACCATTTTTAGCAGTATTCCATATGAATTGAAATTCGAATGCATAGAAGACATCGAATACATAAAACAAAATCTCGCAAATTGTGTTTTTGAAAAATCAAAATCGCCTGGTGGTAAGTTTTTTTTCAAGATGACTTTAAACGATCGTTTTCTTGCAATAAGCCGAAAATACACTACAGAACTCCGCCTTCAAAAGGGAATTGACGAAATAATAAAATATGGCGCCAATTCAGAAATTCTCGATTTCACAACATCTGAAAACATTTTTGCCGATTAAATTCATAAAGTCAAATTTAGCTAGTATTTTTGAGCCGATTTTTTCAATACAACATACATGAAAAAAATATTCAAATTCATCTTAAATACCATTCCAAGACCTTTATTAATTAGGCTAAGTTATGTCGCTAGACCAATTTTAGCCTTTCTTTTAAAAGGAACAAAATTTACTGACCCAATAGACGGAAAAAGTTTTAAAATGTTTTTGCCTTATGGCTATGGAAATCAACGAAACAACGTATTATCACCAAGCACCCTTTCACTAGAAAGACATCGTTTATTATGGCTGTATTTGAAAAACGAAACCGATTTTTTTACAGCCTCAAAAAAAGTATTGCACTTTGCTCCCGAACAAGCTTTTTACCAACTTTTCCGAAATCAAAAAAACCTAGACTACACCACTACCGATTTGTTTTCACCATTGGCCGATGTAAAAGCAGATATCTGCAATTTACCTTTCAATGATAACACATACGACATCATATTATGCAACCACGTTTTAGAACACATCCCAGATGATACTAAGGCAATGAAAGAATTATATCGAGTTCTAAAACCTGGCGGAATGGGTATTTTTCAAATCCCGCAAGATTTATCTCGTGCCACTACTTTTTCAGATGATTCTATTGTAGATCAAAAAGAAAGAGCCAAAATTTTTGGGCAATATGACCATGTAAGAGTCTATGGCAGAGATTATTTTAACAAATTACGCTCAATAGGATTCAATGTAATCGAAGAAGATTACACTACAAAAATACCTTCAGAATTGGTCGAAAAATACTGTTTAGCAAAAGGCGAAATCATTCCTGTATGTTATAAATAAATTCCAAAAAAACATACGTAAAATTCTTTTTACCCAATAGAAACCTAGCCACCAATTGTAATAAAGACTGCAATAGAAATTTATTTTATCCCCAATCTCTGCTAACTTAGCATAACCAAGCCATTTTATAGTTACTAGTTTTCAATGTTTCTACGAGATTAAACAAAATCGTATTTCCCATTATAAAGATATTCCAACTCATTTCATCCTTAATTTAATTTTTGGTATACTAATTGGATAAGAATATTTATTATATTTACAATTCCAAAACACTCGATTATGCTTAAAAAATGGTATTTGCTTGTTTTTTTTCTTAATGCAAATTTTGCAGCTTATTCACAAGTTCAAACAGAAATTGCACCACCTTATAATATCAAAACGGTTTCTTTTGTTCAGAACAACCAAAATACAATTCCAATTTTTAGACTTGGTGATAGTTTTCAATTACAGTTTGATGACCTTTTTGGCAACGAAGCCAATTACTATTATACCATTATTCATTGTAATTACGATTGGAAACAATCCGATTTGTCACAGGCAGAGTACATAGCAGGATTCGACAACCAAAGAATTCAAGACTATACCAACTCCTTCAATACGCTACAATTATACTCACACTACCGTCTTTCATTTCCAAATAAATTTACTCGATTTCTAGTTACAGGAAACTATATGCTCAACATCTTAAACGAAGACAGAGAAATTGTTTTTTCGAGAAAATTTATTTTATATGAAGACCTCGTTCAGGTTCCGATGCAAGTCAAAAGAGCTCGAAATGTTAAAGATGTTGACTACAAACACAATTTGGATTTTGCCATAAAATCCAAAGATATAATTTTTCAAAGCCCTCTTACAAACGTAAAAGTGTTGCTATTACAAAATGGAGAATTCAATACAGCAATAACCAATATAAAACCAATGTACACCGTTGGAAATGATTTGATATACAAATACGACAAAGAAACACAGTTTTGGGCAGGAAACGAATACCTCTTTTTTGAGAACAAAGATGTAAGAGCAGCTGCAAATAACGTAGGCAAAATAGATTCCAATGGTGGTGTTTACAACACCTATTTATATCCAAACTATGCTCGAGCTAAAAACCCATACACCTATTTTCCCGATGCCAATGGAAATTTTATTGTAAAAAACATCAATGCAGAACAAAACGAAGTCGAAGCCGACTATACATGGGTTTTCTTCTCTCTTTCAGCACCTTCTTATTATGGCAAAAATGATATTTATATCACAGGAATGTTCAATAATCATACACTGTCAGAAGAGAACAAAATGGAATATAATCGCGAAAAAGGCGTTTATGAAAAAGCCATTATGATAAAACAAGGCTTTACCAACTACCATTATACCATAGCAGACAAATCGGGGAAAATTGATGGAGAAAATGCCGTTGATGGCAATTATTACCAAACCGAAAACAATTATTTTGCTATTGTATACTACAGAGAAAACAACCAACGGTATGACAAAGTCATCGGAAAAGGCATTGCAACTTCAACTGAGATAACAAATTAGCAATATTTTAACGGTAAATACATTTGAGAATTTATAAATTTTGTAACTTTACAAAAAGTTTCAATATGGTTACTCAAATAACAAGAGGCATAAAAATATCTGTTTTGACGAATTTTGAAGGCACATACTTCAAAAATCACAAACTGCATTTTGCTTTTTCTTACGAGATAACTATCGAAAATTACAGCAAAGACTCTGTTCAACTCACCTCTCGTCACTGGGAAATATTAGACTCTCTAAACGAAATAGAAATTGTAGATGGCGAAGGCGTTATCGGCAAAAAACCTGTCTTAAAACCAGGGGAAACACACACCTATAGTTCAGGCTGCTTACTCTCTTCACCACATGGTTCTATGCAAGGTTATTTCAACATGATTAATTTTACCTCAACTAAATCGTTTAAAGTAATTGTACCAACATTCAAGTTGAATGCACCTTTTGCTTTGAATTAATTTTTTTGTAGCTATTTCCAGCTATACATTACAATATTTAAAGAACAATTCTTTTTTTGTAAGCCCCAAAAAGCTTCTATGGTCGCTTTTTTAGGAAAACAAAAAACAGAATTCTTTCTATAAATGATTTTCATTACTATCTGGGCTAACCTTATCTGCAAACCAAATAGGCATCAGAAAGTTTTGTAACACTTGTTATCAAAAGTTCAAAAAAACCTTTGTACTTTTGCTACAAATTAAATAATTCGCACTATTTGAATTATCTCGTTAACACATTTACTAATTTTCTAAATTAAAAAATATGCCAAAAGGTTTCTTCAACGTACCCAAAGCGGTCAACGAACCCGTAAAATCGTATGCTCCTAATTCTCCAGAAAAAGCAGCCGTTTTAGCAGCTTATAAAAAAATGTGGAATGAAACAATCGATGTGCCAATGTACATTGGTTCCGAACAAATAAAAACAGGAAACACGCGCACCATGTCGGCTCCACACGATCATCAACACATTGTTGGGACCTATCACTTAGCCGAAAAATCACATGTAGAAAAAGCCATAACATCTGCATTGGAAGCCAGAAAAAAATGGGCAAACATGCCATGGGAACATCGCGCAGCCATATTTTTGAAAGCAGCCGAATTAATTGCTGGTCCATATCGCGCTAGAATTAACGCAGCAACTATGATTGCGCAATCCAAAACCATTTTCCAAGCCGAAATTGATGCATCATGCGAATTGATTGACTTCTTACGTTACAACGTGGAGTTCATGACGCAAATTTACCAAGACCAACCAAAATCTGTTTCAGACGTTTGGAACAAAGTTGAGTACCGTCCGCTAGAAGGATTTGTATATGCTATAACGCCTTTTAACTTTACAGCTATTGCGGCTAACCTTCCTGCAAGTGCAGCACTAATGGGAAATACTGTTGTATGGAAACCTAGTGATAGTCAAGTTTTTTCTGCCAAAATCATAATCGATGTTTTCAGAGAAGCTGGTGTTCCAGATGGAGTTATCAATGTTGTCTTTGGCGATCCTGTTATGATTACCGATACTGTTTTAGCAAGTCCTGATTTTGCTGGAGTTCACTATACTGGTTCTACATTTGTTTTCAAAGAAATTTGGAAAAAAATTGGTGAAAACATCCACAATTATAAAACCTACCCAAGAATTGTAGGAGAAACAGGCGGAAAAGATTTTGTTTTAGCGCATCCAAGTGCCAATGTAAAACAAGTCGTTACAGGAATCACTCGTGGTGCCTTTGAATTTCAAGGACAAAAATGTTCGGCAGCATCAAGAGCTTATATCCCACAAAGTTTATGGCAAGCTGTTAAGGAGCAATTGGTTACCGATGTAAAATCAATGAAAATGGGAAGTC
>CAZLEU010000105.1:0-10148 GCA_964558625.1 uncultured Flavobacterium sp. | reverse complement strand
AACATATATGAATCAAAAGCATATAATGTAGTTAGAAAAGAAATAGATAAATTTAAAATTAAGAATAAAATTAAAGAAGATCTTGAAATAATGACTAACGACAATTTAAAAATTAATCTATATGATCATTTAGAAAGTTTAGATATAATTAGAAAAAATTGTGATGGACCAGAAGAATTAAAACACATCATAAATGAGAGTTTAGTTCCTTTCTAAATAAACTACTCACAACAGCGGTTTTAAGAAATTGGGGTTTTAGGGCATAATTTAAAAAACCAAAAAAGTTATTCTGAAATTATGCCAAATTGAAATAAAAAACTAAATTTGATTATTAAATATATTAACTGACCTTGTTGCATTAAGGTCATGAATCCGCATCCGCATCTGCCCATATGGAAAAGCACTATATTTCTGTTCCTGAATATTTAGTCTTTGAAAATACAATCAGTTTTATCAATTCATTTAAACTTTTAAGAGAGCAGAGAATATATGTTTTTGATTTTGAAAGTTTAAGGAGAATTGACCCGTTTTCAATTCTCTTGTTAAGTAGTGAACTAGATATTTTTAAAAAAAATAATCCTGAAAGTAAATTTAGCGCCAAAAATTTCGACCATTGCACATATGCAGCTCATATGGGATTTTTCCAATCATTTGGTTTAGATTTTGGTAAATTTCCGGGTGAAGCGAAAAATAATAACAGATATATTCCCTTAAAGATATATACTGTATCAGATATTAAACAATCTGCAAGAGATGCATTAGTTAATCCAGGAGAAATTTTAGAAGATTTTGCAAAAGAAATAAGCACTGTATTAACTCAAAATTCAGACAAAAATTTAGCAGATATCTTAAGATATTGCATAAGAGAAATTTTCAGAAATATTGTTGAACATAGTAATACAAAAAAATTTGGTTTTTGTGCTCAATATTTACCTTCTTTAAATAAAGTATCATTTTCTGTTTTAGACAGAGGAATAGGAATTAAGAACTCATTGTCGGAAAACCCAGAACTTACTTTAACAGATGATTTAACAGCTTTAAAGGAAAGTTTAAAACCTGGTATTTCTGGGAAAACATATCCAAGTCAGATTAACAAACCTACTGGTGAATGGGCAAATTCTGGTTTTGGTTTATTTATGACCAGTTCAATATGTAAAAATGGAGGTAGTTTTTTTATAGCAAGTGGAGATAGCGGAATTTATCTCTCACAAGGGAATGAAAAAATATTAAATGTTAACATACAAGGTTCTGCATTAAATCTGACAATTAATCTAGACAAAAAAGAAAGCTTTAGAAAAATTTTAACCAATCTTCATAAAGAAATTAAAGAATTTGAAAACATCAAAGCATCTAAATCTAGCTTGGACATTCTAGAATAACTAACGCTAACAAGCGTTTGGCAAGATTGCGAATTTTGTAGTAAATTCACGTTTATTTCTCGCAAGAAATTTTATATTTAACAGAAAATAATCGATTACGAAGCTGGCAAAATCGCTAACCATCGCAACTCTGACATTTATACAAAACCAATTACCACTTTGCAATAAGAGCCAATATTACAACAGTTACTTGCACAACACTCTATTTTTTACTTAGCTTTGACTAAAATTATATTCTAATGAAAAAAATCCTTTTCATCGACCGTGACGGAACCATTGTACAAGAAGCCAAAGCACCCGACTACGTTTTAGACACTTTTGAAGAACTCGAGTTTTATCCCGAAGTATTTCGTTATTTAGGCAAAATCGTTCGTAAAATGAATTACGAACTCGTAATGGTAACCAACCAAGACGGATTAGGAACCAAAGCATTGCCAACAGAAACATTCTGGACAATCCACAACAAAATAATGAAAGCGTTTGAAAACGAAGGTATCGTTTTTAGCAAAGTATTTATTGACGATTCTTATCCAGCCGATAACAAACCAACCCGCAAACCCGGAATCGGAATGGTCACCGAATACATCGACAACCCAAAGTATGATTTGAAAAACTCGTTCATGATTGGTGATAGACTAACCGATATGGAATTTGCCAAAAACCTAGGCGCAAAAGGCATTTTCATCAACAACGACGAAGCATTAGGTGCCACCGAAATCAATTCAAAAAGAGAAGAATTGGATAACCATATCGCTTTACAAACCACCAGTTGGAAAGAAATCTACCAATTCCTAAAGAAAAAATAATTACTGAATAACCAACTTTTTAGTAACCGATTTTGAACCCGAAGTAATTTTGGTTAAATAAACTCCCGAAGCCAAATCCAATTGAACTCTGGTTTCGTTAGCAAATTCTTTGGTCAAAACTTTTTCGCCAAGTGTGTTGTAAATTTCAACCACTCCTACTCCATCTATTACAAAGAAATCAACAAAATCGCTAGCAGGATTTGGATACATCACTACTTGTAATTTGTCAAAATCATTCGTTTTTAAAGAAGAATTCCATACCTGACCAGCGTTTGCACCCCAAAGATAATCAGCCAAATTGGGATAATCAATAAACGGATTTCGGTTGTGTTGCCAAGTATAAATGTAGTTGTTGCGATTCATTTCAAAATCATCGGCTGGATCTAAGTGATTCCATGCCAAAAGCGTTGCCAAATCACCTAATTGTCCAATAGTAGAATCGGCTGGATTTCCATTTACTAAAGTCAAACCATTATAGCGAACTGCCATATAAAACAAGGCACGAGCCACATCGCCTTTCCAAGAATTGGCTGTCGAACCACTTGGGCCGTTGTAATCCAATGGGCCATAATCTTTGTTATTACGAGACGAATTTTCTTGACCATCTGCGACTCTAATATGATGTGCATCGCTTAATCCTGCTCCAATATCATCTGCACTTGTTGGAAACCAATTGTTAAAGCCATCTGGTGGTAAATCGTAATCATTTCCAGAACCATAATTACCACGCGATTGGGGATAAATATGCTCTCTATTCCATTTTCCTACAATACTACTTCCAACTTGTCTATCCAATTTAGAACGAGGCGCCTCAGTGTAAATTAACCAAACCTGATTGTTATTTGCTGGATTTTGATCTGCAACCGTAATAATATCATACACCTCAGAATAAGTGTGTACACGTACTTCAGATGGGTTGGCAATTATATTTTGAATAGCTTGTTTTAGAGTAGCACCAGCCAAATTTTCAAGAGAACTATAATATCCCACAGGCTGAGTACTTGCTAAAGTATAAGTAGGATTGGCGGGTGTACCATAAGTAGAAACAGTAAAATTAGCATCAAGAACCCTAACAATTATATTATTATTTTGAAGATAATAAGGAATAGCAGGAGATACTATCGAAATATTTAATTCTTCATCACCTTCAAGGATGCCATCATTCAACAAAGAAATAGTAGTAGAACCCGTTGTAGAACCAACTGGAATTGTGGCAAAAAGATTTCCTGTATAATCAGAAGTAGTAAACCCAGAATTAGTTAAACTAAAGTTGATAACCAAAGGAGAAGTTGTAACCACTTGTGAGGTAGAAAAATTTAAAGTAAACAATTGCCCTTCCGAAACTTCGAGAACGGTAGGAACACAGCTTATATAGTTAAAGATAATACCTGACCCATCATTATTGACACCAGGAGTAGGCGTCTTTATTTCATACGTTCCATCATTCTTACGCTGAATCGATTTTGAAGCACCTGTTCCTCCAACATTTTCATTGGGTGCCACTGTTTGACCTAGCGCAGTCATTAACGCAGTTGGTACTACCGTTGTAGAATTTGTATAGGTAACTGCATCAATCAATCCTGTAGAATGAGCAATTGTATTTATTGGGAAATCGGTGGCATTTCCTGTATACAAAGCCAATGCATCTGGACCATTTTGCAACATTGCCTCTGGAAAATCATAAGCAGGAGTTGGAGAAACTTGAGAATTTCCAAGATGAATGATACCATTTACATCTGTTGTTAGTCCATCCAAATCAATAGCAAAATAACTTGACGAAGTTAGGCCCGTACTGCTTCCGTTATAAAAAACCAAAACATAACCATTTAAAGAAAAGGTTGGTGATGCCGATTTAAGTTCTATGAATTCAAGTAAATCTGAAGAATTTGTATCCGAATCAATTTCATTAATTACAACCTGAGAAAAAGAATAAAATGATAAAAATGAAATTAAGAATACATACAATAGTTTTTTCATTATAAATTGGGGATTTTGATATACAAATATACTTTTTTATTCTTTTCCTACTTTAATTTAGCTATATAATTTAGTTACTATTTGGGTTGAAAATCATTTTAGTAAAAAATTAAAAATAATATGTACTTTTGCAAAAAATTTAAAAAAGACATTAGTTCCCTTTAGGTATGAAAAAAATTAACGAATATCGTTCTTTATTTGAAGTTGATAAAAACGTAGAATTGAAAGAATTGAAGACCATTTATAGAAACTTCATGAAAGAATGCCATCCTGACAAATTTGGTAACGATCCAGAAGGACTAAAAGCAGCCGAGTTAAAAAGCCAACAAGTTATTGAAGCGTATCACTTTTTGGTAAGTATTAACCCCGAAACCATCAAAAACGGAAAGCCAGAATATGATGAAACTATTGCTAATTGTACAATTACCGATTATAAATATGAAAATGTTAGGCTAACGGTTAATTTTTCTAATGGTAGTGTATACGAATTTATTAGTGTTCCCAAAGCAACTTATATCAAAATGGTAAATGCAGATTCACCTGCTCGTTTTGCTAAAAGGCATATTTTTAATGCTTTCCCATACAGAAAAGTAAGCAATCAAGAATAAAGGAATAAATTCCAAATAATAAAAACCAAATTCCAAAAAGTAATTTTTTTGAGTTTGGTTTTTTTATATCAACTCAAAACTTCCGTCTTCCATCTTCAAACTTCCATCTTCAAACTAATTTTCTAGCCTTTTCTAAATCTTCTGGTGTATCTATTCCGATGCTTCCGTGTTCGGTTTCTACCATTCTGATTCTTTTTCCGTATTCTAAATAGCGAAGTTGTTCTAGTTTTTCTGAAGCTTCTAAAGACAGCATTGGTAAACGGTAAAAATCTAACAAAGCTTGTTTTCTGAAAGCATAAATTCCGATGTGTTTCATATAACGAACACCAACATTTTCTTCTCTTGGAAACGGAATAACCGAACGTGAAAAGTACAACGCAAAACCTTGTTGGTCGGTAATTACTTTCACATTATTCGGATTGTTAATTTCTTCTTTATCAGTAATTTGAAACATTAAGGATGCCAAATCCACTTTGCTTTCGGTATCGTTTTTGAAAACAGCAATTAATTCTTCTAAAGGTTTTTTATTGATAAAAGGTTCGTCACCTTGAACATTTACTACAACATCAACATTCATATCCTGAACAGCTTCGGCAATTCTATCACTACCCGATTCGTGTTCTTTGATACTCATAATTGCCATTCCGTTATTGGAAACAATTTCATCAAAAATGATGGGCGAATCTGTTACAACAAACACATCATCAAAAAGTTGCGTGGCAATTGCAGCTTCATAAGTTCTTACAATAACAGTTTTTCCACCTAAATCCTGCATCAATTTGGCAGGAAATCTGGTAGAGGCATATCGAGCTGGAATTACGGCGATTATCTTCATATTCTTAACCACAAAGTGCACAAAGAAATCACTAAGCACACAAAGATTTTAATTATTATTTTCTTTTGAATCTTCTATAAACCCAATAAATTAGTAGAAATAAAATAACGACAACTACAATTGCTACAACGGGTAGAAAAATAGATAGCGCACTCATTCCGATAGCGGTTCCTGTTTCGGCAGTTGAGACTACAGGGTTTCCTATTCCAGCCGTTTTTACCGAAGAAGCCAATCGTGTTACGGTTGTCATTCCTTGCATGGCAGAAGCGGTTCCGCCACCAGCAATTAGGGCTAATGTCCACGTCATCATCGGACTAATATCAACCAAAGTGGAAGCCATTACAACGGTTCCAGCGATAGCGGCCAAAGGTGTTGCAATAGTATCTAATAAATTATCAATAAACGGAATATAATAACCGAAAATTTCAGAAACAGTTGCAATTCCGAGGGTTATTAAAGCTGGAATACTTCCTATCCACAACCAATTTTCGTTTAGTTCCCAAATACCAAAATAAGAAGCCAAACTCAAGGCAAATAAGGGTAAAAAAACTCTAAAACCAGAAGCCGAAGCCAATCCGATTCCGAGAAATATGCTTAGAATGGTTTCGGTTGTCATCATTTAAAATCCTAAATCGCGTTCAATTTCTTCCATTTCAATGATGTCGTGAGCTTCTAGTTTGGTTGGTACAATAGTCAAACTTGTTGGCACTTTATTAAAATCAAAATCATTTACTACCAAGACAAATGATTTTTTGTTTTTTTTATGAAGCTTAGCTAAAGGCATAAACGATTTAATGTTAGCAACGGTTACATCATCGTGTTTTAGTAAATCAAGAATTAAATTTTGATTTTCAAACGATTTGTATTCGCGCTCTAACTTTTGCACAAAAGCTTCTAGATTGTTTTGTGTTTCTCTTATCGTGGTTGTATGTCCTTTGGTTTCTACTTTCATGATTTATTTGATAAATTCTATTTACATCTGCAATTTCGATGCCAATAAATAAATAACCGCCATTCGTATCGCTACACCGTTTTCAACTTGATTTAAAATCACCGATTGTTTAGAATCTGCCACATCTGAAGTAATCTCTACTCCTCTATTGATTGGTCCTGGATGCATGATTACAATTTCCTTATTCAATGAATCTAATAATGCTTTGTCAACACCGTATTGTTGTGCATATTCTCTTGTTGAAGGAAAATAATTGACATCCATTCGTTCGTTTTGCACGCGTAACATGTTGGCAACATCGCACCATTCTAAAGCTTTTCTCAAATTAGGTTCGACACTTACACCAAGTGATTCAATATACTTTGGAATCAATGTTTTGGGTCCGCAAACTTTCACTTCGGCTCCTTGCATTTGTAGCGCATAAATATTAGATAATGCCACTCGCGAATGCAAAATATCGCCAACAATCACCACTTTTTTTCCGCCTACTTCTCCCAATTTTTCTCTGATTGAAAAACTATCGAGTAAAGCCTGCGTTGGATGTTCATGTGCGCCATCACCAGCGTTTACAATACTTGCTTTTACATTTTGTGACAAAAAATAAGCCGCTCCAGGGTTTGAATGTCGCATTACCACCATATCCACTTTCATTGAAAGGATATTGTTAACCGTATCAATAAGCGTTTCTCCTTTTTTAACCGAAGATTGCGCTGCCGAAAAACTAATCACATCGGCTGATAATCGTTTTTGTGCTAATTCAAAAGAAAGTTTGGTTCGGGTGCTGTTTTCAAAAAAAATGTTGGCTATGGTAATATCTCGAAGTGAAGGAACTTTTTTAATGGGACGATTGATGACTTCTTTAAAATGATCGGCTGTTTCAAAAATGAGGTTGATATCTTCGGGTTGTAGATATTTGATTCCTAATAAATGATTTACGCTTAATTCCTTCATTTTAATTTTCAGTTTTGATTAAAAAAACGCCGTCTTCACCATCCTTTTCATTCCAACACACTTTTACTTTTTCGTTATTGATAGCATCTACTTGTCTGCCACGATAATCGGGTTGAATGGGCAAATGCCTACTAAAACGTCTGTCTATGAGTACCAATAATTCTATTTCTGATGGACGACCAAATGATTGAATGGCAGTCAATGCTGCACGAATACTTCTTCCGGTAAATAAAACATCGTCTATAAAAACTACTTTTTTATCTTCAACCAGAAAATCTATTTGGGTTTTATTAGCATCGAGTGGTTTGTCATTTCGTCTAAAATCATCTCTGAAAAAGGTAATATCGAGATAACCCAGCGCAATGTTGGCAATACCGTACTCGTCTTGCAAAAGCTTTTTAAGTCGTTCTGCTAAAAAAGTACCACGCGGTTGAATTCCTATCAAAACAGAGTTTGAAAAATCTAAATGATTCTCTATCAATTGACAAGCCAAACGATGAAGTATGATATTGACTTCTTGTGAAGTGAGCAATATTTTTTGACTCATAGTGCTGTTGTTTGGGATGTAAATATAAATAAAATTCTTGGATTGCGACTAAATTAATGTGGCAACTTGTCTTTTACCATACCGTAAATATACGTTCCTAATAATGCTCCTGCCAAAATTACTACGATTGAAAACATTCCAGTTCCCAATAAAATGAAGATTGGTCCAGGACAACAGCCTACTAATGCCCAACCTAATCCGAATAAAATTCCGCCTATTAGGTATCTTGAAATGGATTTATCTTTTGATAAAATTTCGATTGGTAGCCCTTTATAATCTTTGATTTCTCGTTTTTTGATGATTCTAATTCCAATGCAACCTGTTAGCACTGCTACCCCAATAATTCCGTACATATGGAAAGATTGAAAGTGGAACATTTCATATATTCTATACCAAGAAATAGCTTCAGATTTGGTTAAAACCACACCAAAAACAAATCCAACTATAAAAAAGCGTAGTAATTTCATTTCTTAGAAGATTAAAGGTAAAATAAAATGGGCCATTATCAATCCACCAAGAAAAAATCCGATTACTGCAATTAGAGAGGGTAATTGAAAATTACTTAAACCAGAAATGGCATGACCAGAGGTACATCCGCCAGCATACGGTGTTCCAAAACCTATTAAGAATCCACCGAAAAGTAAAATACAAAATCCTTTTACTGTTTTTACTGCGTCTAGACTAAAAATCAAATCAGGAGCTATTTTACCATTTGGTGCATCAATTCCCATTGCGCTTAGGCTATCTATTGTTTTTGGATTTATATTGACAATATCACTACTACTCATATAATAATAGGCAAAAAAACCTCCCGCAATGGCACCTAATACCACAGCTAAATTCCATTTTTGCTCACGCCAATCAAAATCGAAATAATTACTCATTTTGCCAGCACCTGCCATTGAGCACATTGTTCTAAGATTGGAAGACATTCCGAATGTTTTTCCAAAATAAGTTAACGTAAGCATAATCAACCCAATTAGAAATCCAGCGATTGCCCAATGCCATGTTTGAAATAAAATTTCCATTCCAATTATTTTTTACAAAAATAAGCAATAGAATTATTTTTTCAAGGAAATCCGTTTATACTTTCGAATATTACTTTAATTTTGAATAAAATTTAAAAATTGATATGAAAAACTATGCTTTAGAGCTAAAATGGGCAATAAATTTTAGCATTGCTTCACTACTTTGGATGATTCTTGAAAAAACGTTGGGTTGGCATGACCAATATTTAGCAAAACAAATGCTTTATACCAATCTTTTTGCTTTTGTGGCGATTGCTATTTTTATATTGGCTCTTTTAGAAAAAAAGAAAAGTTACTATAATGGTATTATGACATGGAAACAAGGCTTTGTTTCGGGAATGCTACTTTCTTTTTTGATTACTGTCTTTAGTCCTATTGTAAATTACATTACATATACGTACATAACACCAGGTTATTTTGACAAAATGATAAACCTTATTTCATCTGAAAAAAAGCAAACAGTTGAACAAGTGACAGCACTTTACAATATGAAAAGTTTTATTTTTCAGGGAATTTCAAACAGCATGTCTATGGGTGTAACTTTTGGCGCAATTGTTGCTTATTTTATTAAAACTAAAACAACTACAAATGAAAAATAATTTCATCTTATTATTACTATTAAGTACTATATTTACTGGATGTGTTAGTACAAAATCGACTATCAAGAATATTGACAATAATGCCCCTATTCCTAAAGTTACTAAGGAAAACACCTTTGTTATAACTGAATTCAGCAAAGATAAAAAATATGGCTATGATAAGGATTATCCAATAAATGTTTTTTATAAAAACGTGGTAAATGAAACAATTAACCAAGAGCGTTTTTTGAATGCATTAGCAGGTCCTAATGGTGAAAAATTGAGCTACAAAAAATTGGAATCTTGTTGCCCATTTCCAACCAAAAACACTTCGGTAGGTGCTGCTTTTTTAGATGTATATGAAATCAAATGGCAAGGTCAAGAAAAACCAGTTTTGCTCTATTTCAACATTTATGAAAAAGGTGCTTTGCTCGTTCCTGTTGGATTGACTTTGAAAAAATAAATTGGTTATCGCCACAAATTACAC
>CAZLEU010000104.1:0-10435 GCA_964558625.1 uncultured Flavobacterium sp. | reverse complement strand
GGGTTCACTTTTTTTACTAGAGGTATAGCATTGTATTTGCTGATAATATTTGCCCAAACTTTATCTGCACCAACTTTAGCAAATGAAGTTTTTATTACAGGATTAAATTTTCCATATAATGCAGATGAGGTTGAACTTTGTAAATATGTTGTTGCGGCACTTTCATTACCCATCAAAATGTTTTTGGCATCCGTAAAAGTTATCCCCTTGATAGCATCAACAAAAATAGGAGTTGCTTCTTTTACAGCATCTTCAGCCGTTCTGTTGATAGCTTTTAAACCTTCATCGGCTAAATTTCCTAATCCTATTTTTCGTAAACCAGAATCAACTTTTTTTAATTCTTCGGGTAACAAAATTTTGACCATTTCATTTTTATAAAAACCATCTACTGCGGTAAGTTTAGTAACCTGTTTGCTAATTCCATTGTTCAAAGCTTCTCTTAAGCCACCTGCGATATCTACCGTTCCACTCTGTTCTAAAACGCCAGGTAATTGATTAGCAATTTGTTGCATTTCTGCACATCCCGAAAATAGTGTTGTTGTTGCTAAAATTAATGCTATTCTTTTCATATTATATCTATTTTTAATTCCAAATAATAAGCAAATATAGTGCCTCAAATTTTAAAGCAATAAAATCAAATAAAAATTATTAAATTCGTAAATTGCGCTCTTAAAATTGATTAAAAATTACCAATGGAAGCACAAACTCCCTATATTCCTAAAAATAAAGTAAGAATTGTTACGGCTGCATCACTTTTTGATGGTCATGATGCTGCTATCAACATCATGAGAAGAATCATCCAAGCAACTGGTGTCGAAGTCATTCATCTTGGTCATGATAGAAGTGTTGAAGAAGTAGTTAACACTGCCATTCAAGAGGATGCGAATGCAATAGCAATGACATCCTATCAAGGTGGTCACAATGAATATTTTAAATATATGTTCGATTTACTTAAAGAAAAAGGTGCTGAGCATATTAAAATATTTGGTGGTGGCGGTGGTGTTATTCTGCCTTCTGAAATTTCCGAATTACACAAATATGGAATAGAACGAATTTATTCACCAGATGATGGTCGTGCTATGGGATTACAAGGAATGATTAATGATTTGGTACAACGTTCCGATTTTCCAATTGGTAATAAATTAAATGGCGAAATCAACCATTTAGAAGAAAAAAATCCAACAGCTATTGCACGTGTAATTTCTTCTGCCGAAAATTTTCCAGAGATTGCCAAAGATGTATTAGATAAAATTCATGCTAAAAATAAAACTTCTAAAATCCCTGTATTAGGAATTACAGGAACTGGTGGTGCTGGAAAATCGTCATTAGTAGATGAATTGGTTAGAAGATTTTTGATCGATTTTCCAGAAAAAACAATCGGATTAATTTCGGTTGATCCATCAAAACGCAAAACAGGCGGTGCACTTTTGGGAGATAGAATTCGCATGAATGCGATCAATAATCCTAGAGTTTACATGCGTTCGTTGGCAACACGTCAGTCCAATTTAGCTTTGTCAAAATACGTAAACGAAGCCATTGAGGTTTTAAAAGCAGCTAAGTATGATATTATAATTCTTGAAACTTCGGGAATAGGTCAAAGTGATACCGAAATTATTGAGCATTCTGATGTTTCACTTTATGTAATGACGCCAGAATTTGGTGCCGCAACACAATTGGAAAAAATTGACATGTTGGATTTTGCCGATATGGTAGCTCTAAATAAATTCGACAAACGCGGTGCGTTAGATGCTATTCGTGATGTAAAAAAACAATACCAACGCAATCATAATCTTTGGGACGCAGATGTGGAAACCATGCCTATTTTTGGTACAATTGCGTCACAATTCAATGATCCAGGAATGAATACGCTCTACAAATCTATCATGGATAAAATTGTAGAAAAAACAGGAGCCGATTTAAAATCAACTTTCCAAATTACTCGAGAAATGAGTGAGAAAGTATTTGTAATTCCTCCACACAGAACAAGGTATTTGTCTGAAATTGCAGAAAACAATAGAAAATACGATGAAATTGCTTTAACCCAAGTTGAAGTTGCCCAAAAATTATACGGAATTTATAAAACCATTGAAACTGTTTTTGGAAGCAAGCCAACGTTGACAAAAGCTGGAATTGATCACAATCTTGTCATTCCAAAGGAATCACAGGTTTTTATGGATTTACTTTTAGATCAATTTGATAAAGTAAAAATGAATCTTGATCCCTATAATTGGGAAATCATTTTGACTTGGGATGAAAAAGTAAACCAATATAAAAATCCAATTTATAGTTTCAAAGTTCGGGATAAAATCATTGAAATTAAAACACATAGTGAGAGTCTATCACATTCACAAATCCCAAAAGTTGCCTTGCCTAAGTACCAAGCTTGGGGTGATATTTTAAAATGGAATTTACAAGAGAATGTACCTGGAGAGTTTCCTTTTGCCTCTGGATTATATCCATTCAAACGTGAAGGTGAAGATCCAAGTAGAATGTTTGCAGGTGAAGGAGGTCCAGAAAGAACTAACAAACGTTTCCACTATGTAAGTGCTGGATTACCAGCAAAACGTCTTTCAACTGCTTTTGATTCTGTAACATTATATGGAAATGATCCACACGTTCGTCCCGATATTTATGGTAAAATTGGTAATGCTGGAGTCTCAATTTGTTGTTTAGACGATGCTAAAAAATTATATTCAGGTTTTGACTTGAGTCATCCATTAACTTCTGTTTCCATGACAATTAATGGTCCAGCTCCAATGTTATTGGGATTCTTTATGAATGCTGCTATTGATCAAAATTGTGAAAAATACATCATTGAAAACAATCTTCAAACAGAAGTTGAAGAACGAATTAACGAAATCTACAAGAAAAAAGGAACAAAACGACCAAAATACCAAGGTACTTTGCCAGATGGAAATAATGGTTTAGGGTTAATGCTTTTAGGTGTAACAGGAGACCAAGTTTTACCTTTGGATGTTTATAACGATATCAAAATTAAAACTTTAACTCAAGTCCGTGGAACAGTTCAAGCCGATATTTTGAAAGAAGATCAAGCACAAAATACGTGCATTTTCTCTACAGAATTTGCACTGAGATTGATGGGGGACGTTCAAGAATATTTTATCAAACAAAACGTTCGTAATTTCTATTCGGTTTCTATTTCGGGTTATCATATTGCCGAAGCTGGAGCAAATCCTATTTCACAATTGGCATTTACATTGGCAAATGGTTTTACTTATGTAGAATATTATCTAAGTCGTGGAATGAATATCAACGATTTTGGTCCAAACTTATCGTTCTTCTTTTCAAACGGAATTGATCCAGAATATGCAGTAATTGGTCGTGTAGCTCGTAAAATATGGGCAAAAGCATTAAAATTAAAATATGGTGCCAACGAAAGAGCACAAATGTTAAAATACCACATCCAAACTTCTGGACGTTCCTTACATGCACAAGAAATTGATTTTAACGACATTCGTACGACATTGCAAGCCTTGTATGCAATTTATGATAACTGTAACTCGTTACATACCAATGCATATGACGAAGCTATCACAACCCCAACAGAAGAATCTGTACGTAGAGCCATGGCAATTCAGTTGATTATTAATAAAGAATTAGGTTTGGCGAAAAATGAAAACCCAATTCAAGGTTCGTTTATTATTGAAGAATTAACCGATTTAGTGGAAGAAGCTGTATTACAAGAGTTTGACAGAATTACAGAACGTGGTGGCGTTCTTGGAGCAATGGAAACGATGTACCAACGCTCAAAAATTCAAGAAGAAAGTTTGTATTACGAAACCTTAAAACACACTGGAGAATTCCCAATTATTGGTGTAAATACATTCTTGAGTTCAAAAGGTTCGCCAACAGTAATTCCTGCAGAAGTGATCCGTGCTACCGAAGAAGAAAAACAATATCAAATAGAGATGTTACGCAATCTTCATAAAACAAATGAAAATAAAGTGGCTGAACAATTAAATATCATTCAAGAAGCAGCCATTAACAACCAAAATATTTTTGAAAAATTGATGGAAGCCACAAAAGTGTGTTCGTTAGGACAAATAACAAGTGCGTTATTTGAAGTTGGTGGACAATATAGAAGAAATATGTAAAAAATAAATCAATAAAATATAAAAACCTTTCAGAAATGGAAGGTTTTCTTTTGTCAAAAACTAGTATCTTTACGTGGAACAAATATCCCATTTTATGAAAAAAAATTTCTTTTTAGTTGGACTCTTTTTGCTACTTACCAATTTTACGTTTGCTGCCAAAGTAGACACACTGCAAATAGCAAGTAAAGCAATGAACAAGAATTATAATGCAGCGGTTGTAACTCCGAATTCTTATACAAAAAGCAAATCAAGTTTTCCTGTACTATACTTATTACACGGAGCTTACGGACATTTTAATGATTGGTTAAAAAAAACACCCAATAAAAATGTTGTAAAAGATTTAGCCGACCAATACAATATTATTATTGTAATGCCAGAGGGGGAAACCTTTAGTTTCTATATTGATAGCCCAGTGAATCAAGAAAGCCAGTTTGAAACCTATATAACACAAGAAGTAATTCAAAAAATTGATGCTACTTATCGTACTATTGCCAACAAAAATGGTCGCGTTATAACCGGACTTTCTATGGGCGGACATGGTGCTTTGTATTTATCGAGTAAACATCCCGAACTTTTTTGTGCAGCGGGAAGCATGAGTGGAGCAGTCGATTTGAATTATATGCTTAAACCCGATAGATTAGAAAATACCAAAAAATTAATGACACCAATTTTAGGCGATGGCGCTTTGTTACCTGGAACTTATTTACGTTATGCCGTAATGTCTAGAATTGATATTATAAAAAACAATCAAATGCCTATTTATTTCGATTGTGGCGTTGATGATTTTTTAATTGAGACCAATAGAGAATTGCATCGTAGGCTAGTTTATAATGATATTCCTCATGAGTACACCGAAAGACCTGGAGCTCACACATGGGAATATTGGGACAATGCCTTGCCGTATCATGTTTTGTTTTTTAGTAAAATATTAAAGAGTAATGGCTCGATGTAAAGAATAGTAATAACTTTATTTCAACTTTATAAAAATGAAACCAACTATAAAAACCTTCCCAACCACTAAGTTTATCGGTAAAAATCTATCGTTTACTTATGCCGATTATCGTGCATTTGAATTATGGAGTAGTTTTATGCCACGACGTAAAGATATTCAAAATGCAATCGGTGTCGAGTTATATAATATCCAAATCAATCCCGATAATTTCGATTTTCAACCTAATACACCTTTTACAAAATGGGCTGCTGTTGCCGTTTCATCATTAGATTTTATTCCTGACGGAATGGAAACTTTAGAAATTCAAGAAGGTTTGTACGCTGTTTTCAATTATAAAGGCGATCAGAGCAAAGCTGCATCTTTCTTTAATTCCATATATACAGAATGGTTGCCTAGTTCTGATTATGAATTAGACAACCGTCCACAATTTGAAATTTTGGGAGAAAAATATAAAAATGGTGATTCAAATTCTGAAGAAGAAATTTGGATTCCAGTTACATTAAGAAATCGCTAAAATTGTATTTTCTATTTTTCCAATTGCAATTTTTTCTCCAACAACTTTATCTTTTAACGTTGAAAAAATAGGAGCTTGTTCGGAAAGGGTAATAACATTTTTATTATTCAATATAAATTGAGGAATGGAAATGCCAATAAAGAGAAATAATTTTTCTGTTTCAACCAATGCACCTGCTTCTATTGTTGTGCAATTTTTATTTTTGTATGATTCTAAAATATCTAAATTGTTTTTTGCTTGAATAGCCATTTGCTCATAGCGTAATTGCATATCTTTGGCTTCTTCTTGATGCGAAAAATCTTCAGGGTCAATACTATCATACTCATCTATATCTGAAGCAATTCTATATCTTGAAATCGAATTTTCTAAATTGGCTATAACTATTTTCTGTTCTTCTATAATCTTGCTAACAACTTCATTTTTGTTCATAATCATCTTTTTAAACGTTTTTATTAGGTAAATTTAGGATTAAAAACACAGAGTATTGGCTACTAAAATCATTGTTTATTTGAAAAAAAAGAGCTATATAGTCTAATACTGTTTTGATCACGAAGTTTTTTTAAAAATAAATTGCAAAAGTTGCGTCTTTTTATTTCTTTTTCGGTCTAATGGGCATAACTTTAAAATTTATATTATGAAAGCGAATAAAAATTGCACTTGCGAGTGTTCGTCATGCAAAGAAGGTGAATGCACCAATTGTTCTTGCGAAAATTGTTCATGTACTGATTGTACATGTAAATAGTTAATTAGCCCAGTTTTAACATTTAAACTGGGCTTTTTTTAGTACTTTCACAATATGAAAAAGGAAATTAGAGACAGTCACAATACGAATAGCCATCCTACTTCGAATGAAGTTTGGAATGAATTTTCAGCGGACTTAAGACGCTATATTTTTAAACTTGTACATGATGAGGATGACACAAATGATATTTTACAAGAAGTTTTCATAAAAATTCATTTGAATATTCATTTTTTGCAAAAGAATGAGAGTATGAAATCTTGGTTATTTACCATTACGCACAATACGGTAATGAGTTTTTTTAATAAAAATTCAAAAGTAAAAAAAGACTATAATTTTATTGAGGAAGCCATAAGTGAGGCAGAAACTCATTCGCCACAAAATTGTTTAATTCCATTGATAAATCATTTGCCTGAAAAATATAGAGAACCCATGTTGCAAAGTGAAATTTATGGAAAGAAACAGGCAGAAGTTGCCCAAATGCTAGCTATTTCTCTTACTGCTGCCAAATCTCGAATTCAGCGAGGCAGAAAACTATTGCAACAAGGTTTCATAGATTGTTGTCACTATAAATTAAATGAAAAAGGGCTTTTAGTTGGAGAACATAAGTCAAAAGAGGATTGTAAAGTTTGCAATTAGGTATAAAATATAGAATAAAATGAAGGATAATTTTTCTTTACAATCGAATCAATATGCTAAATATAGACCAACCTATCCAACATCTTTTTTTGATTATTTGAATACAATAGTTAAAGATAATAATACGGCTTGGGATTGTGGAACTGGAAATGGACAAGTTGCTGCTCAATTAGCAAAATTATATAAAAAAGTTTACGCAACCGATATTAGCAAGGCTCAATTGGAACAAGCTTTTCAACACAATTCAATTGAATATTCGGTTCAACCTGCAGAAGAAACTACTTTTCCGAATGATTTTTTCGATTTAATAATTGTTGCTCAAGCGGTGCATTGGTTCGATTTTGATAAATTTTACAAAGAAGTAAAAAGAACCGCCAAGAATGAGGCTAAACTGGTTATAATTGGATACGGAAAGTTGAAAATTAATCCTATTATAGATCAAATTATAAATGATTTTTATAAAAATGATATAGGCAAATATTGGGATGATGAAAGAAAGTATATAGATGAAAACTACCAAACAATCCCTTTCCCTTTTCAAGAACTCAAAGTACCGATTTTTAGTAATACATATAACTGGACATTAGATCATTTGATAGGTTACCTAAATACTTGGTCTGCTGTAAAGCATTATAGTAAACAGAATGGAGAAAACCCAGTTGATTTAATTTATGCTAAATTGGAAGAAAATTGGGAAAAGAATACAACTAAAAAAATAAATTTTCCATTGTTGTTAAGAATTGGTAATGTATTTTAAAAGGGTTGTTATTCTACATAACCAATATAAAACCAACTTCCATTTTCAAAAACAAAACTCGAAAATTCTTCATGTATATGGACTTTTAGTTGGTAATCTAAATAATAAGCTTTGAATTTTACAGTAGTTTCGGTGGAAGCTAAAACATCTAATTTTATCCATTTATTGCTTTTGCTCCAATCTAAAATGGCAGTTTTTTTGTGTAATTTTCTCGTAGAAATATGTGTAGTAGCCACTAAATAATCTGCTGCGCCAGTTGCATAGGCAGAATATCTTGAACGCATTAAAGTTTCGGCTGTAGGTGCTTTGGCCAACCCTTTTATATAAGGTTTGCAACAGTATTCAAATGAGGAATTACTTCCACAATAACAGGTAACCATTATTCTTTAGTTTCATTAAACTTTCTAACCATAGCTTTTAGTTTTTCTTCGCGAGCAACTTTTTTTGCTTTGGCTTTGTCTTGTTCTTTGTGAAGTTTATCGTTGTGTGTCTTTATATTTCGTTCGTTGTTTCTTCCCATTTTATACAATTTTATCTAATTTTAGATAGCCAATATGTAATTTATCTTCTTTAGAGTTTTCATTTGGTGTGATTTTTAATTCAAATTGTTCAGTAAAGGTAGAAGAAAGAATTTCTTTTACATTATAAGCATCATCAACATCAATTCCATATTTGTCATCAATGTGAGAAGTGGCACCTTTAAATGTACAATGTTTGAAAAAAGCATTAGACTTTGCCCTTTTTAAAGCTTCAGCCATTGAATTGCCAACTGTTAAAACTTTATAATGGTATTCTTCAAATTCATTTTCTTTGTATCCGCCAAGATTGATGAAAAATAATTGTGAATTAGTCATACTTGTTGAATTTTTGGTAATAACTTCAATTGTAAAATTATCAACCCAATTAACTTCTCGCCAAGCATCAATATGAATTTTCCCTTTTGCTTCTGGCCAAAAAGCTTTCATACTCGGGATTAATTCTTTTAATGATTTTCCTATACCAAAAAAGATATCATGTTGCTCTGTATACCTACCCTCAGGTCGACAACCAAGCATTATCATGTAAAGTTTATGCTGATTTTTCATGCTTCAAAAGTACAAAATTTTGTTAAAACGAAACTTTGGCACAACAATTGGAATGTACTTACTATCATTAATCATTTAAATCAAAAAAACATGAAAAAAATTACATTATTGTTAGCGTTTATCGGGATGATAGGACTACAAAGTTGCACAATAAATGAAGATAGAGTTGAAGACGATATTGATTATGATACTATAAGCGAAGTTTTTGAAACAACAAGGTCTTTTTCTGAGGGTAATGGTTATAGTTCTATAGTAACTTTTCCACATACAATTTACTCATCCGATATGGTTTTGGTTTACCGTCTAGATGCAGTGGTTGGAGGTAATGATGTATGGAAACTACTTCCTCAAACATATTATTTCAATGATGGGACTCTAGATTTTAGATATGATTTTAACTTTACAATGTATGATGCAGAGATATATATGGAAGGTTTTGATTTAGCTGGAATTTCAGGAGCGTATAGAAATAATCAAATATTTCGAATTTTAATAATTCCTGCTTATTATGGAAAAGGAACTTCTACCATAAAATATGATGACTACAATGAAGTCATAAAAAAATATAATATTGATGATTCTAAAATAGTGAAAATAAAATAGATTTGGTTAGTCTATAGTTTGTTTGTTTGGTTAGTTAAGAGGTTGTGAAAGCAACCTCTTTCTTTTATTCATCATCTCTAGAAGGTTTGTTTTCGTGTTCTTTTTTGTCTTGATTCACAGAAAACAAGATGCCTGCTATAAGTGATAGGGCGATAAATCCAAGTGAAGCCCATTCGGGAATTTCGATATAATCATGTGCTAGCATTTTTATACCAACAAAACTCAAAATAGCGATAAGACTATATTCTAAGTGGCTAAATTTCTCCAACATATTTGCCAAAAAGAAATACATAGAACGCAATCCAAGAATTGCAAAAATATTAGAACTAAAAACGATAAATGGATCTGAAGTGATAGCTAATATTGCAGGGACGCTATCGACAGCAAACAAAACGTCCATTACTTCAATAACTATCAATGCCACAAATAATGGTGTTGCCGCTTTTTTACCTTTATGATTTAAAATAAAAAACTTTTCCTTGTCATGTTCGGATGTTATGGGCATTACTTTGCCAATCATTTTATATACAAATGAATCTTTTGGTTGAAAATCATCATCTTCTTTTGAAAACAACATTTTTATAGCTGTAAATAAAAGGAAAACACCAAAAATATAAGTAGTCCAAGCAAATTTATTGATGATAATAACTCCAAATGAAATCATCAAACCTCTAAAAACTATAGCGCCTAGAATCCCCCAAAACAAAACCCTATGTTGGTATTTTTGCGGAATCTTAAACGAGGTAAAAATTACTGCTATTACAAAAATATTGTCAATACTCAGCGAAAGTTCAATCAAGTAACCTGTGATAAACTTAAGAGCCGCATTTGTTTGAGATAAAGCGGTTGGATTACTAATATAATTAGTTCCATAAATCCAATAGATTACTCCCGAAAAAAGAAAGGAAACAGAAACCCAGATAGCGGTCCATTTACTAGCTTCTTTTGTACTTATAATATGTGGGGTTTTGTTAAACACCCCCAAATCTAGAGCTAGAATAACAAATACTAATGCGAAGAATAAAATCCAA
>CAZLEU010000103.1:0-10486 GCA_964558625.1 uncultured Flavobacterium sp. | reverse complement strand
TTTAAAGAAGATAAAAATCTTGTTATGTATTGTACTGGCGGAATTCGTTGCGAAAAAGCATCCGCTTATTTCAAACATCAGGGTTTTAAAAATGTATTTCAATTAGAAGGCGGAATTATCAATTATGCCAAGCAAATTAAAGAAGAAGGCTTAGAAAGCAAATTTATTGGGAAAAACTTTGTTTTCGACCACCGTTTGGGTGAACGCATAACAGATGATATTGTTTCTCAATGCCATCAATGTGGAAAACCTTGCGATAATCACACCAATTGCGCAAATGATGGTTGCCATTTATTATTTATTCAATGTGATGATTGCAAAACTGCAATGGAAAATTGTTGTTCAATCGAATGCTTAGAAATTACACACTTACCTTTAGCCGAACAAGTAAAAATAAGAAGAGGAAAACAAGTTGGAAATAAAATTTTTAGAAAAGGAAAATCTGAAAATTTAAAATTCAAACATTCAGGTGAACTATCTGATAAACCATTGGCTGTTGCCGAAAAAACTAAAGATATTCGTCAGAAGATCAAAGTAAAAAAAGTACTTATTGGAAACGTTCAACATTACTATGTAAAAGCTCAAGTTGGACTTTTTGTAATTGAAAATAACGAATTGAATATTGGAGATAAAATCTTAATTTCTGGACCAACAACAGGAAATCAGGAATTAGTTTTAGAAAAAATGCTAGTAAATGGAAGTGAAAATGCGATAGCAAAAATTGGAGATAAAGTTACCTTCGAAGTACCTTTCAGAGTAAGATTGTCAGACAAATTGTTTAAAATTATCAGCTAATGACTTCTTCGGGAAAAATAGAATTAATGGCTCCTGCTGGAAATTTCGAATCCATGCAAGCCGCATTAGACAATGGTTGTGATTCAATCTATTTTGGTGTAGAACAACTCAACATGCGTGCACGTGCTACTGTCAACTTTGTTTTAGATGATTTACCAGAAATAGCGCGTCGTTGCAAAGAAAAAAATGTTAGAACCTACCTAACTCTAAATACAATTATTTACGATCACGATTTATCCATCGTAAAAACACTTTTAACCAAAGCTAAAGAAGCTGGAATTACTGCAGTAATAGCATCAGATCAAGCGGTTATAATGACGGCGAGAACTATGGGAATAGAAGTTCATATTTCCACCCAATTGAACGTTACCAATATCGAAACTGTAAAATTCTACGCCATGTTTGCCGATACAATTGTACTATCACGAGAGTTGAGTTTGCGACAAGTGAAAAAAATCACCAATGATATAGAAAAAGAGCAAATAAAAGGTCCAAGTGGCAATTTAGTTGAAATTGAAATTTTTGGTCATGGTGCTTTGTGCATGGCAGTTTCTGGAAAATGTTATTTGAGTTTACATTCACATAATTCATCGGCAAACCGTGGCGCTTGCAAACAAAATTGTCGTAAAAAATACACCGTAATCGACCAAGAAAGCGGCTTCGAAATTGAAGTAGATAACGAATATTTAATGTCCCCAAAAGATTTATGTACATTAGATTTTCTAGACCAAGTAATCGACTCTGGAATAAAAGTTCTAAAAATTGAAGGTCGTGGTCGAGCTGCCGATTATGTAGCAACAGTCATCAAAACGTATCGTGAAGCTATCGATTCGTATTACGAAGGAACTTTCACCAAAGAAAAAATCAACACTTGGATGGAAGCTTTGGCAACTGTTTACAATCGAGGTTTTTGGAGTGGTTATTACTTAGGACAAAAATTAGGTGAATGGTCAGATAATCCAGGTTCAAGTGCTACACAAAAGAAAGTTTATGTTGGAAAAGGAATGCATTATTTTGTAAAATCAAACATTGCCGAATTCAAAATTGAAGCTTACGATATCAAAAAAGGAGACAAAATTCTAATTACAGGACCAACCACAGGAGCACAGGAATTAATTTTGGATGACTTTTTCGTAAACGATATACAATCTGAAAAAGCTACCAAAGGAGATAGTTGCACCATTAAAATGCCTTTTAGAATTCGTTTGTCTGACAAAATGTATAAAATTGTAGAAAACTAATGGTTATTGTGACACTTCAAAGAGACAAATGTATTGGTTGCAATTATTGTGTAGAAATGGCACCATCACAATTTCAAATGTCTAAAAAAGATGGCAAATCTGTATTGATAAAATCTGTAAACGCCAAAGGTTTTTACACCCTAAAATCACCCAATCATACTATTGTTGAAAACTGTGAATTAGCTCAAAAAGCATGTCCAGTACATATTATCACAGTAAAAGAAATATAAAAATTACACATTCTCAATAACTTAAATTCCAAGTTTCAACTACTCATTCAGTTGGAATTTGGAATTTGTTTTTTGGGATTTTTTAATTGGAATTTATTTCATAAAAATACTATCTTTACCAATTAATCGTTTTAAGAATTTAAGTTGCTTTAGTGCGACAATCTAACTATATTATGGCTTGTACAAACTGTTCTACGGGTGCCAAAGATGGTACACCTAAAGGATGTAAAAATAATGGGACTTGCGGCACCGATAGCTGCAACAAATTAACCGTTTTTGACTGGTTGGCCAACATGAGTTTGCCCAATGGAGAAGCTCCGTTTGACTGTGTGGAAGTTCGTTTTAAAAACGGACGAAAAGAATTCTACAGAAATACCGAAAAACTCACTCTAAGTATTGGCGATATTGTTGCTACTGAAGCCTCTCCTGGTCATGACATAGGAATTGTAACACTTACCGGAGAATTGGTTAAAATCCAAATGAAGAAAAAAGGGGTAAGTTACAAGAGTAACGAAATTCCAAAAATATACCGAAAAGCTTCTCAAAAAGACATCGACATATGGAGCGATGCACGCGACAAAGAAGAACCTATGAAAGTAAAAGCACGTGAAATTGCTATTGCTTTAAAATTGCAAATGAAAATCTCTGATATCGAATTTCAAGGCGATGGTTCGAAAGCAATTTTCTACTACACCGCAGAAGACAGAGTCGATTTTCGTCAATTAATCAAAGAATTTGCACAGGTTTTCAAAACTAGAATCGAAATGAAACAAGTTGGTTTTCGACAAGAAGCTTCTCGCTTGGGCGGAATTGGTTCATGCGGAAGAGAACTGTGTTGTTCTACATGGCTAACCGATTTTAGAAGCGTCAATACATCGGCAGCCCGATACCAACAATTGTCTTTAAATCCTCAAAAATTAGCAGGACAATGTGGAAAATTGAAATGCTGTTTAAACTATGAATTAGACACTTATCTTGATGCATTAAAAGATTTTCCCGAATTTGAAACCAAATTACATACCGAAAAAGGAGACGCAATTTGTCAAAAACAAGACATCTTCAAAGGATTAATGTGGTTTGCTTATACCGACAATTTTGCCAATTGGCATGTTCTAAAAATTGATCAGGTAAAAGAAATAATTGCACAAAATAAAGAGAAAAAACGCGTTTCTTCATTAGAAGATTTTGCTCTTGAAATTACACAAGAAGAAGTAAAAGACTTTAACAATGCAATGGGACAAGAAAGTTTAACTCGTTTTGACCAACCCAAGAAAAAGAAAAAAAACAAAAACAGAAAACCAAACAGCGACAAACCACAACATCAAAACACCGGTCAAAACCAAAAATCGGCGAATCAAAATAGTGAAAAACCACAACAAAATGGTACTAAGCCATCAAATAAAAATCATCGCAATCCTAACAAAATAAACCCTGTAAACAAAAATGAGCCTAAAAAGTAATTTTTTATTTATATCGATGATCTTTCTTCTTTTTTCTTGCGATAAGAAAAGAGTTTTTGACGATTATAAATCTGTCGGGAATTCTTGGGATAAAGATTCTGTGGTTTCATTCGATTTGCCAAAACTTGATCCAAAAAAAGAATACAATTTATTCTTAAATTTGAGAGATAATAACAACTACCCGTTTAATAATATTTTTTTAATTGTTAGTATGAATTACCCTGATGGTGTGACCAAAGTTGATACTTTAGAATACCTCATGGCAGATGCCGAAGGCAATTTACTAGGAGAAGGCTTTTCTGATGTAAAAGAAAGCAAATTGGTATACAAAGAACGTGTAAAATTCAAAACAGGAAAACACAAAGTCACCATTAGACAAGCGGCAAGAGAAACAGGTAAAGTTGTCGGAATCGATAAATTAGAAGGAATAACCGAAGTAGGTTTTAGAATAGAAACATTAGAATAATTCGTATGGCTACAACAAAATCTAATAATGCAAATCAGCTAAAAGACATTAATTACTACAAAAAGAAATTTTGGAAACTCTTTTTTTACGGACTTGGAGGTGTGTTTTTATTCTTTCTTTTTGCTTCTTGGGGTCTTTTTGGATCAATGCCTTCGTTTGAAGACTTAGAAAATCCAAACTCAAATTTGGCAACCGAAATTATCTCAACCGATGGTGTTACAATTGGTAAATTTTACAACGAAAATCGTACTTCCATAAAATACAGCGACTTGCCAAAACACCTTGTCGATGCATTAGTTTCTACCGAAGACGAACGCTTTTATGAACATTCTGGAATAGATGGTCGTGGTACACTAAGAGCCATGATGAGTCTAGGAACCAATGGAGGAGCAAGTACACTTACACAACAGTTAGCCAAACTACTTTTTCATGGTGAAGGATCAAAATTTTTACCTTTTAGAATAATTCAAAAAGCAAAAGAATGGATTATCGCCATTCGTTTAGAAAGACAATATACCAAAAACGAAATCATTGCAATGTATCTCAACAAAGCCGATTTTGTTAATACCGCTGTTGGAATTCGTTCGGCAGCAAAAGTGTACTTTGGCAAAGAACCTCGTGATTTAACTATTGAAGAAGGTGCAATGCTCGTTGGTATGCTTAAAAATCCATCTCTATTCAATCCTGTTCGTCGTATAGAAAAAGTACAAAACAGAAGAAATGTAGTATTAGGACAAATGGTAAAAAATGGATTTCTAAAAGAAACCGACAAAACCAACCTAGAAAAAAAACCTATCATATTGCATTTCAAACCAGAAAGTCATCACGAAGGAATAGCAACCTATTTTAGAGAGTATCTTCGTGATTTTATGAAAAAATGGACAGCAGAAAACAAAAAACCTGATGGCTCCGATTATGATATTTACAAAGACGGTTTAAAGATTTATACAACCATCGATTCGCGCATGCAAACCTATGCAGAAGAAGCCGTTTCTGAACACTTAGTCAATCTACAAAAAGAGTTTGATGCCCAACAAAAGGATAACAAAAACGCCCCTTTTGTTAATATCTCTGAAGCAGAAACAAAAAAATTAATGATGCAAGCCATGAAAAATTCCGATAGATGGAAACAAATGGAAGCACAAGATAAAAGCGAAGAAAATATTATAAAATCTTTTAGTGTCAAAACCAAAATGAAAGTTTTTACTTGGAAAGGAGAAAAAGACACTATAATGACACCAACAGATTCTATAAGGTATTACAAACACTTTCTCCAATCGGGTGTTATGGCTATGGAACCCCAAACAGGCCATATCAAAGCTTGGGTAGGCGGAATCAACTACAAATATTTTCAATATGACCATGTGGGGCAAGGAGCTCGTCAAGTTGGGTCTACTTTTAAACCTTTTGTATATGCAACTGCTATTGAGCAATTGGGCGCTTCTCCTTGTGACACTATTATAGACGGCCCATTCATGATAAGAAAAGGACGTCATCACGTAACAGAAGATTGGGAACCTCGCAATTCTGACCAACGCTACCGCGGAATGGTTACACTCAAAAAAGCTCTAGCAAATTCTATTAATACCGTTTCTGCCAAACTAATTGATAAAGTTGGACCAGAAGCTGTAGTCGAACTCACACACAAACTTGGAGTAAAATCTGAAATCCCTGTTCAACCCTCAATTGCCCTTGGAGCTGTAGACATTACTGTACAAGACATGGTCGCTGCATACAGCACATTTGCCAATCAAGGCGTTTATATAAAACCACAATTTATCTCAAGAATCGAAGATAAAAACGGTGTTGTAATATACGAACCAATTCCCGATTCTCACGATGTATTGAACAAAGACATAGCCTTTGCCGTTATCAAATTACTCGAAGGAGTTACCGAAGGAGGCTCTGGAGAAAGATTACGAACAGATGGCGGAGGTCATGGCTACAATAGAGTAACAGGTTATCCATACGTGTTTAAAAACCCTATTGCAGGCAAAACAGGTACTACACAAAACCAATCAGATGGTTGGTTTATGGGAATGGTACCAAATCTTGTAACTGGTGTTTGGGTTGGCTGCGAAGATCGTTCAGCACGTTTCAAAAGCATTACCTATGGTCAAGGAGCAACAGCAGCACTACCCATTTGGGGACTCTTTATGAAAAAATGCTATGCAGACGAAAAACTAAACGTTTCTACCGAAGAATTCGAAAAACCCGAAAATTTATCTATAAAAGTTGATTGTTATACACCTAGAGCATACACACCAGCCGAAAACGATACCATTCAAGCCGAACAAAATATTGATGAATTTCAAATAGAATAATATATAGAAGTTCATTTTGTCTCATCATTTTATGAAGAAACATTCGATTAGAATGGTTGTGGGTATAAAATAAAATTACAAAAGAATTAAAACATAGTTTCAAAAATTATGATTAACAAAAAAGTAAACTCTGTTCAAGAAGCACTTAAGGGTATCGAAGACAATATGACCATAATGCTTGGTGGTTTTGGTCTTTGTGGAATCCCAGAAAACAGTATAGCCGAATTGGTAAAAAAGGGAACCAAAAACCTAACTTGCATTTCCAACAATGCAGGTGTAGACGATTTTGGTTTGGGCTTACTATTGCAACAAAAACAAATCAAAAAAATGATTTCGTCTTATGTGGGTGAAAATGCCGAATTTGAACGTCAAATGCTTTCTGGAGAACTCGATGTCGAGCTTATTCCTCAAGGAACATTAGCCGAACGATGTCGCGCTGCACAAGCAGGAATACCAGCATTCTTCACACCAGCTGGTTTTGGAACCGAAGTTGCAGTAGGAAAAGAAACGCGCGAGTTCAACGGAAAAATGCACGTTATGGAATACGCTTTCAAAGCCGATTTTTCAATAGTAAAAGCTTGGAAAGGCGACGAAGCAGGGAATTTAATCTTTAAAGGAACGGCTAGAAACTTCAACCCTTGTATGTGTGGCGCAGGAAAAATAACCATCGCCGAAGTAGAAGAACTAGTTCCCGCTGGCACATTAGACCCCAATCAAGTACATATTCCAGGGATTTTAATTCAAAGGATTTTCCAAGGAGAAAAATTTGAAAAAAGAATTGAGCAACGTACCACTCGTAAAAAAGCATAATCATGGCATTAGATAAAAACGATATTGCAAAACGAATAGCCAAAGAAGTAAAAGACGGCTATTATGTAAACTTAGGAATTGGAATTCCAACATTGGTTGCTAACTATGTTCGCACTGATATTTCGGTTGAATTTCAAAGTGAAAACGGTGTTCTCGGCATGGGTCCATTCCCATTTGAAGGTGAAGAAGATGCCGATTTAATCAATGCAGGGAAACAAACCATCACGACTTTGCCTGGTGCAAGTTTCTTCGATTCAGCTTTTAGTTTCGGAATGATTCGTGGTCAACATGTAGATTTAACCATTCTTGGTGCTATGGAAGTCTCAGAAAACGGCGATATTGCCAACTGGAAAATTCCAGGAAAAATGGTAAAAGGTATGGGAGGCGCAATGGATTTGGTCGCTTCTGCCGAAAACATAATTGTAGCCATGATGCATGTCAATAAAGCGGGCGAAAGTAAAATTCTTAAAAAATGCTCATTACCACTAACAGGAGTTGGTTGTGTAAAAAAAGTAGTAACCGAATTAGCTGTTCTAGAAATCACTCCGAAAGGTTTCAAATTACTAGAACGCGCTCCAGGAGTTTCTGTTGAACATATCATAGCGTCAACGGAAGCCGAATTAATTATCGAAGGTGAAATTCCCGAGATGAATATAAACTAGAAATACTTAAAAAAAATAAAGCCACAAAATTCTAACAGAGTTCTGTGGCTTTTTTAATTACTTTTTTGATTCTAAATATTCTATAATAACTGGCGATGCATGAGCAAAACTTGGAAATTGTTCAACCATACTTACCGCTCGTTTTTTATTTAGCTTATAAATCAAATCTAACTCTGTTGTAAATAAAATGGCCGATAAAAACGGATTGTTTATAAATTCCAACAACCTAGGAAAAGCGGAATCAATCGTATGAATTTCGAAAATTTCTTCTTTTTGAAATTTATATTTCAATTCCAATTTCAAATCATTTTCATCCACAATTGGTCGTACATAAATATTCATCAAATCGGTATTGCCAATGGTTTTTGCTAATGTTAACTTGGCAAAAGTTCCATCATCCAAACTCATTTTGACCTTGCTATAAAACTCCGAAAATGTTTCTGTAAAAGACATATCTTATTTTATTATAAAACCCCAAAGGTTTAAAAAACCCATGAGGTTTGTCTTAATGCTTATTACTCAAATTTTACTACAACTTATAAATTAGCAAAGAAATCATTTCCTTTATCATCTGTAATAATAAAGGCTGGGAAATTTTTTACTGTTATTTTACGAACAGCTTCCATTCCTAATTCTTCAAAATCTACTACTTCTACTTTCAATATATTTTCTTGAGCCAAAATTGCAGCTGGTCCGCCTATTGAACCTAAATAGAATCCGCCATATTTCTTGCAAGCTTCCATCACTTCTTTAGTTCGATTTCCTTTTGCCAACATAATCATACTTCCGCCTGCTTTTTGAAATTCTTCTACATAAACATCCATTCGTCCGGCAGTAGTTGGTCCAAAACTTCCAGATGGCATCCCTTCTGGTGTTTTGGCTGGTCCAGCATAATAAACAGGATGATTCTTAAAATACTCAGGCATTGGTTTACCGGCATCTAAAAGTGCTTTAATTTTAGCATGAGCAATATCTCTGGCTACAATTAAAGTCCCATTCAAAATCAATCTGGTTTTGATTGGATATTTTGTTAATTCAGCCAAAATTTCAGGCATTGGTCGGTTCAAATCTACTTCGACCGCTTTTTCCATATGTGGTGGAATTTCAGGTAAAAACTGCTTTGGATTAGTCTCCAATTGTTCAACAAAAATTCCATCCTTAGTTATTTTTCCTTTAATATTTCTATCGGCCGAACAAGAAACTCCTAAACCAACAGGGCAAGAAGCAGCGTGACGTGGTAAACGAATTACACGAACATCATGAGCAAAATATTTTCCTCCAAATTGTGCTCCTATAGCACTTTCTTGGCAATATTCTAGTACTTTTTTCTCCCATTCCAAGTCGCGAAAAGCTTGACCAGCCATGTTTCCTGAAGTCGGAAGATTGTCAAAATACCCAGCAGATGCTTTTTTAACAGCCGCCAAATTGGCTTCGGCTGATGTTCCTCCAATTACCAAAGCCAAATGGTATGGTGGACATGCAGAGGTACCTAAATCTTTAATTTTTTCACGAACAAACTCTTCCATTGATTTCTCATTCAACAGTGATTTTGTTTTTTGGTATAAAAAGGTTTTGTTGGCAGAACCACCGCCTTTTGCTAAAAATAAAAATTCATAGGAAGCACCTTTTTTAGAATAAATATCAATTTGAGCCGGAAGATTAGAACCTGAATTTTTTTCTTCAAACATCGAAATCGGAACTATCTGCGAATAACGCAAATTCTTCATTTGATAAGTATTGAAAATCCCTTTTGATAACCACTCGGCATCATCAGCACCCGTATAAACATTTTCACCTTTTTTGGCCATCACGATCGCCGTCCCAGTATCTTGGCAAGATGGTAACTGCCCTTCGACAGCTACAATCGCATTTTGCAATAAATTATAGGCTACAAACCGGTCGTTATCGGTTGCTTCTGGGTCATCTAGAATATTTTTTAGCTTTTGTAAATGAGATGAACGTAGCATAAAGGATACATCATTCATAGCTTCTTGTGCCAATAATTCTAATCCTTTAGGATCAACTGTTAGAATTTCTCTTTCTCCAAATTGTTCAACTTTTACGTAATCGGAAGTGATTTTTTTGTACTGTGTATCGTCTTTTAAAATAGGATACGGATCTTGGTATATAAAGTCCATTTTAGAATTTTTTTGAACTGTAAAGTTAAGGAAAGTTAAGGGAATTGAGAATTATTTCTTTGCTAAATTGATGTAGTTACTCTTTTTAGCATAAGTATAAAATCATCGATTTTTAGGCTAAGTAACCTAAAATTTTAGCTAAACAACCTAAAGTTTTAGGGTAACCCACGTAAAATTTTAGAACAACTCACATAAAACTTTAATTAAACAATCTAACGTTTTGAGTTAAAGATAGAAAATGTAGGACAAGCAAACCAAGAACAAGTAGGTGCTATAAAAAAAGGCGTTTAGGTATACTAAACGCCTTTTTTATATAGTTCAAATAGTTTTATTTTACAATCAAGAACTCACTTCTTCTGT
>CAZLEU010000102.1:0-10791 GCA_964558625.1 uncultured Flavobacterium sp. | reverse complement strand
GGAAAATCAACCATAATCAATCTATTAAATCGTTTTTACGAAATTAATAGCGGCACAATTTTGATTGATAATCATGATGTTAAAGAGTATTCTTTGGGTTCTATTAGGAAACAAATTGCAGTAGTCTTACAAGATGTCTTTCTTTTTGCAGATACCATTATAAACAACATCACATTAAATAATTCTACTATTTCTCGTGAGCAAGTCATTGATGCTGCCAAGAAAATTGGTGTTCACGATTTTATTATGAGCTTACCTGAAAATTACGATTATAACGTAAAAGAACGCGGAATTATGTTATCATCTGGACAAAGACAGTTAATTGCATTTTTAAGAGCATATGTGAGCAATCCAAGTATTTTGATTTTGGATGAAGCCACATCATCAATCGATACTTATAGCGAAGAATTGATTCAGAGAGCAACAGAAACCATTACCAAAGGCAGGACTTCAATAGTAATTGCACACCGATTGGCTACTATTATGAATGCTACTACTATAATTGTTATGGAAAAAGGTCTTATAGTTGAACAAGGAACGCATCATGACCTAATTACTAGAACGGACGGCTATTATAAAAAACTATACGATTCACAATTTTCTGTGGCAATCGCTAACTAAATTCAAAAAAAATATGGCATTTACAATCGCAATTTCAGAAGAAAGAATTCCACTAAAAAAGAATAATTGGCTTAAACTATTTATTGTTATTTTCCTAATCAATTGGGCAAATTCCTATATCGGGAATACTGATACTGCCAACTGGATTCTCGAAAATACTTTGGTTTTCCTTTTCTTGGGATTTCTAAGTTTTAGTTACAAAAAATTTCAATTTAGTGATTTGAGTTATTTACTAATTTGTGTGTATTTGTGTCTTCATGTTTATGGTTCCAAATATACATATGCCGAAAATCCTTTTGGTTATTGGTTGAAAGACGTCTTAGATTTATCTCGAAATCATTATGACAGAATTGTGCATTTTAGTTTCGGTTTTTTATTGGCATATCCAATGCGCGAACTATTTTTGAAATGGTTAAAATTTCCAAGTTGGGTTGCATGGACACTACCTATCGAGATCACATTATCTGTTAGTGCTTTTTATGAACTTATAGAATGGGCAGTTGCCGATGTCTTTTTCAAAGCACAAGGCGATGCCTATTTAGGAACACAAGGTGATATTTGGGATGCACAAAAAGATATTTTTCTAGCTTTTATTGGTTCAATCATTGCTACAACAATAGTCTCTATAGTAAAAAAAGTGTTTAGCAAATAATTATTTTATGGATTTCAAAAAAATCAAAAAGAAAGTAAATTATTTCCACGAACTTGGAAAAACTAAAGAAGCAGCCAATTGGATAATAAAACATTATCAAATGGATGATCATTATTTGAAAGGATTTGAGTATAGAGAAAAAGCCGACCCAAGTATGATCGTTTTAACAACTGAAGGTGATTTTGGAAAGCAGCAAATTATTAGGATTCCCGAAAATACTTTTCAATTTCCATTACCTTTGATGATTTGTTTATTGGCTCACGAAATGGTTCATATTCGTCAAAAAACACGTCAACCTTATGTGATGGATAAAAACGAACGCGAGTGGCAGGCTTATTACGAAATGTTATTTAAAAAAATATATCCATCAATTCCAGAGGTTTCAAATTTTCACAAAAAATATTTTGCCAATAAAGCCTTTGATTATTATAAAAGAATGGGTGAAGGTTCTGAATTGCAACTTAAATATGCCGAACAAAAAAAAGAAATCGAAAATTTAGTACAATCTTTAGGTTAGAAGAGTAAAGTTGAACAATAGAAGATTTTAAACTTTTAAACCTCTAAACTCATAAAAATTTAAACTTTTTTCTTAAATTCGCAACATAAAAATTTAAAAGAAAATCACTTATAAATAGAGACTTTTCAAATTGTTTCTATTGTAATAAAAATCAAATACTTTACTCATGAAATACGATGTTATAGTTTTAGGAAGTGGACCAGGCGGATATGTTACAGCTATTCGTGCCTCACAATTAGGCTTTAAGGTAGCTGTTGTAGAAAAAGAAAATCTTGGTGGCGTTTGTTTAAATTGGGGTTGTATACCAACAAAAGCATTATTGAAATCTGCTCAAGTTTTTGATTATTTAAAACATGCTTCCGACTATGGATTGACCGTTTCTTCATATGATAAAGATTTTAATGCTGTTATAGCAAGAAGCAGAAGCGTCGCAGATGGAATGAGTAAAGGTGTTCAATTTTTGATGAAGAAAAATAAAATTGACGTAATTGAAGGTTTCGGAAAACTTAAACCTGGTAAAAAATTAGATGTAACAGCCGCTGACGGGAAAGTAACTGAATATTCAGCCGACCACATTATTATAGCTACTGGCGCTCGTTCTAGAGAGTTACCTAACTTGCCTCAAGATGGTGTGAAAGTCATTGGATATAGACAAGCAATGACATTGCCAACACAACCAAAATCGATGATTATTGTGGGTTCGGGAGCCATTGGTGTTGAGTTTGCTCATTTTTATAATTCGATGGGCACAAATGTTACTATTGTAGAATTTATGCCAAATATTGTTCCAGTAGAAGATGAAGACATCTCAAAACAAATGGAACGTTCAATGAAAAAAGCAGGTGTTTCGATTATGACTAGTTCGTCTGTTGAACGCATTGACACTTCTGGTGCTGGTGTAAAAGCGTATGTAAAAACAGCAAAAGGTGAAGAAGTCTTAGAAGCAGACATTTTACTTTCGGCAGTTGGAATTAAAACAAACATTGAAAACATAGGTCTTGAAGAAGTTGGAATCGCAACAGATAAAGATAAAATTTTAGTAAATGCTTATAATCAAACTAATGTTCCTGGTTACTATGCAATTGGTGATGTAACACCTGGACAAGCATTAGCTCACGTGGCTTCTGCGGAAGGAATTAACTGTGTTGAAAAAATTGCAGGTTTACACGTAGAACCAATTGATTACGGAAATGTTCCAGGTTGTACATATGCTACTCCAGAAATTGCTTCGGTAGGTTTGACAGAAAAACAAGCTAAAGAAAAAGGATATGAGTTGAAAATTGGAAAATTTCCTTTTTCAGCATCTGGAAAAGCAAAAGCAGCTGGCGCTTCAGATGGTTTCGTAAAAGTAATTTTTGATGCCAAATATGGTGAGTGGTTAGGTTGTCATATGATTGGTGCTGGTGTTACCGATATGATTGCAGAAGCTGTTGTGGCTAGAAAACTTGAAACTACTGGACACGAAATCCTAAAAGCAATACACCCTCACCCAACGATGAGTGAAGCAGTTATGGAAGCTGTTGCTGATGCTTATGGTGAGGTAATTCACTTGTAGAAAATTAACTATATTCAAAACAATTTCTATCAAGCCTTGATTACTTCATAATTTTAATATTTTATATAGCAAATCACTGAATGCTTTTTTGCATTTGGAATGAAAATAAAAAATGCCTCGTTGTTCGAGGCCTTTTTTATTGTAATGGATAGCAGGAGTTACCATCACTGATAATGCCAAAACCATTCGTTCCTATTCTTCATCATGAAGTGGTTTTTGTGCCATTATAATAAAATAAAGTCCAACGGCAATTAATGGAATACTTAACCACTGTCCAGTTGAAAACAATCCAAGTGATGATTCAAATCCACCTTGGCTTTCTTTTACATATTCTACAAAGAAACGAACAGTGAAATTGAGTACCAAAAAAGAACCAAATAACAATCCAAGTTTTTTGCGTGCATCTGTTTTCCAATACATAAAGAATAGAATGGCAAATACAAAAATATAGAAAAAAGCCTCATACAATTGAGCAGGATGTTTAACAGGGACTTCTTGTAATAAGTTGGCAAAACTTGGGTCGTTAACTATTGCGCTATAAGCATCATTTGCGTCTGAAATTTTAGTTTTGGTAATTGCTTCTCTTGAAGAAAAATGATCTCTAACAAATCTAATTCCAAATTGTGATGTGGTTTCCTTACCAACAATTTCTGAGTTGAAAAAATTACCTAATCTAACGAAAATCGCGCCACTAGCAACAGGAATCACGACTCTATCTAAAACCCAAAGCAAAGGTCTTTTCATTACATTTTTGCTAAAGAAATACATTGCAACTATTATTCCTAATGCAGCACCATGACTTGCTAATCCTTGAAAACCTGTAAATTCAAACTCTGGATCAAAACGAAATGGCAAAAGAATTTCAGCAATATGATTTCTGTAATATTCCCAGTCGTAAAAGAATACATGACCAAGCCTTGCTCCAAGCAGAGTAGCTATGAATGTCCAAATAAAAAGGGAATCCAATTTTTCTAATGACTCTTTTTCACGGATGAATATTTTTTTGGTAATATACCAACCAAGTCCGAACGCAATAACAAACATTAGACTGTAAAAACGAATTGTAATGGGTCCTAAACTTATTCCTTCTGATGGATTCCAAATCATGATATATTATTTTTTTGGTGATGTAAGCGATTGTAAAAATTCTTCTTTTGTGTAAGGTATAGGTAATTTTGCTACATTTTCTCTAGAAAGTAAATACTTGAATTTGATGGTTTTGTCTGTATAAATGAATACAATATTAAACGAAGTCACATCGTAATAATCTAAAATTGCCTTGGTCTCTTCCGATGTATTTATTAATTTGAATGTCTCATACATCATTTTTCCCGTTACGGTTTTTTGATTAAGTTCAATTTCATCGTTATATTTTTCATCGTTTTTAGTCTCTTTATATACATCGACTTTGAATGTTAATGAAACACGCAATTCTTTAGCCTCATTTTTTTCATTACCCCTTACAAATCTTCTAAGGTTAGCAATTAAATTACTTCTGATTGCTTGATTTGCATCGTCGATCAATCTTGTTCTTTGGTTTGCAGAAAACTCTTCGTTGGTCAAATCAAATTTAATTGGAGTATAAGGCTCTAATAAGTTACCAAAAATAAAATTGTTATTTTCTATCTTTATTTTTCCTAACTTGGATAAAATTTTAGTCCCAAAAATAAGTGGAATTTCTTGATTTTTACTTACTATAACATCAATATTATTCAAAATCAAACCTCCAATCGCAATTTCCTTCAAATTAAATTTCATCCCTTCTGTCGCTCCTTTTTTTTCCAAATCATAGAGCATTTCCATTCTTAAATCTTCTTTTTTTATACCGTTATTTTTAAATAAATAATCTGCATCGATTAATGAAATTTTTACATCATAATTTAAAGTATCAACGATAAATTTCATTGGAATTCTGTTAACCGTACATGGAAAAACAGTAATCTCTTCTGTTTTTATAGTCTCTACAGCAACCGCAGTAGAATCAACCGTTTGTGCAAATGAAATTGCATTTAAAAAGAATATAAATAGTAGGGGAAACTTTTTCATATTTTGAATTTAAAAGAATAGAAATCTTAAATAGCGTTTACAATAGCTGCAAAATCATCGGCTTTTAGAGCGGCACCACCAATTAATCCACCATCAACATCTGGTTTCCCAAAAATTTCTTTTGCATTATCAGGTTTTACACTTCCGCCATATAAAATTGATACGTTTTCTGCGATATCGCTTCCGTATGATTTACGAACTGTTTCTCTAATAAATTCGTGCATTTCTTGTGCTTGTTCTGGCGAAGCCGTTTCTCCAGTACCAATTGCCCAAACAGGTTCGTATGCCAATATGATATTTTCCCATGACGTTTTATCTAAATGAAATAATCCATCACGCAATTGGTTCTCGACTACATTAAAATGTTGTTTGTCTTGTCTATCTTTTAACTCTTCACCAAAGCAAAAGATTACACTCATATTGTGTTTTAATGCGGTATCAACTTTGAAAGAAATAATGGCATCTGTTTCTCCAAAATAAGCACGTCGTTCAGAATGCCCAAGAATTACGGTGTTTACACCAACACTTTGCAACATATCAGCAGAAATTTCTCCAGTATAGGCACCGCTTTCTGCTTGATGCATGTTTTGAGCCGCAACACCAATATTAGTAAATTCTAAATGCTCTACTGCAGAAGCCAAGTTCGTAAAAGTAGGTGCTACAATAATTTGAACCTCTTTATCATTTGGAAGTTTATCAATCAATTCATTCAATAAATCTTCTGTTTCTTCTGCATTTTTATGCATTTTCCAGTTTCCTGCAACAATTTTAGTTCTCATTATTCTAACGTTTTTAAAGTTCTGTCAATTTTTTCAAAATCAGTTTCAATAGCTCTATAGATTACTACATTTTGATTTTTATCAATTATAATATATCTCGGAATCCAGTCTAAATCGATTGATTTACCAAAAGTTCCTTTCATCAATTTTTCGTCATTTACCCAAAAATGCTCTCCTTTTAATTCGTGTTTTTCGATTCCAGATTTCCATTTATCATTTGTTTTATCCATCGATACAAATAGATAAACTACACTAGGATTGTTAGCTTGCAACTCTTTTACTTTTGGCATGGCTTTTACACAATCGCTACACCACGAAGCCCATACTTCTAACACAATTGTTTTTCCTTTGTATTGGTTCAAAACATCGCCAAAACTAACTTCTTTTCCATCAAAAGTTGTTAGTTTTTGCTTTTTACTTTTACTAGAAAATTGTTTTTGTGCGTTTGTACATGATATAGTTGTCATAATCAGTAATAAGGCAATTGCAATATTTTTCATAATTTCTAATTTTTAACAAAGTTACTAAAGCTGTAACTTCCTTTTCATAAAATTGCGTTATAATTTTGGATTAGCTTTTTTCAACTCAGCGTAATCTTTTTTTATAAATTGATTAAATTCTGAACTATTAAATTTATGGTCATTTATTCCCCAATAGAATTTAATATCATTTCCATTCCAAAGGTATTTGACGCCAGGAGTATCTTTCCCGCTACCAAGAATAGTCCAAAAAGGGATAATTTCTAAAACTTGATAAGGATAAGTTGCACCCGCTTTTTCAAAAAACTGCGGAATCAAATCGGCTTCTTCATTCATAAATAGTATTGACAATGGAGGCAAACTAGCATCTTTTTTTCGCATTTCGGTTAACTGTTTAGCCGTTTCTATACAATGCTCACAACCTGGTGCAAAAAAGCCTAGAATTTTTTTGTTTTTATCAATACTTGGGAAAAACTTAGCATAACCCGATTTTATTTTTTTGGGTTCAACGACCTCTTTTTCAACTTTCGATTCTGCAACAACTGAATCCTTTTTGATTTCAGCAAGAGGCGTTTCAGTTTTTGTTGAGTCTATTACGATTGAATTACCATCGGTTATTGTATCTTGAACCTTTTCTTCTATTGGAGAAACCGTAAATTTTGCAGCAGGTGGTTGAATGGGTGCCAACATATAAATTGCTAATATAGATGCAAATAAAACAGTAGTTAATACCCAAAAATTGTGCTTTAATGAATCTTGCTTAGGTAAAATGGTAAATAAATATGCTAATAAACCAATGGCAACAAGGTTTTTGATAATTGCTTCAATTGGAGTCATCGGTATTAACTCGCCAAAACAACCGCAATTTCCTGAATTTCCACCACTTAAAAAAGTTACATATGTCAAATGTCCAACAAAAACAGCTAAAAGTAATATGGTGGCTGGAATAATAAATTTGCGTAACCAATGATTTTGTAATAACAAAAGTCCTAATGCCATTTCAATACCTATCAAGGTTCTTGAAAAATAAGGTGCAATAGTTTCTGAAAATCCTAATGAATATAGTTGTTTAACTTCAAATGTTGATATTGCAAAATAGGGTGATGGATACATTTTTGCTATTGCAGAAATTATGAATAAAAAAGCAACAATAATTCTGATTGTCCAAGCGATATAAGTCTTTTTATTTTCCATAAAATTATTTTTAAACAAAGGTAAAAAAGCGAATCTTTATGAGTTGTTAATGAGATGTTATTTAGATTTTTTCATCAAAATCAAGGCAAAGACCGAATAGTTAATCATGTCTTGATAATTAGCATCTATTCCTTCTGAAACTAGTGTTTTTCCTTTGTTGTCTTCAATTTGTTTTACACGAAGTAATTTTTGCAGAATCAAATCGGTCAACGAACTTACTCGCATTTCACGCCAAGCTTCACCATAATCGTGATTTTTGTTTTCCATTAATGTTTTGGTTAGTGCAACTTTTTCATCATATAACTTTGATGCCGATACAACATCCAAATCGGGTTGGTCTACAACCCCTAATTCTAATTGAATTAGTGCCATAATACAATAATTGATAATTCCGATGAATTCTCCCGTTTCATCTTCATCAACTTTGCGGATTTCATTCTCTTGCAGACTACGAATACGTTGTGCCTTGATGAAAATTTGGTCGGTAAGTGATGGCAATCTCAAAATGCGCCAAGCACTTCCATAATCGGTCATTTTTTTAGTAAATAAATCGCGGCAAACGCCAATAACTTTATCGTATTCTTGTGAAGTATTCTCCATTAATAGTATCTTTGCAATATATTTTTTATTACGTACAGTTTAACCCAAAAAGGTCTTGGGTCAAAAGTAGTGAATTATGTCTAATATCAAAAGTAGAATAAACTCAAAAAACGTATAAACATTTAAAATTTCAATGACAATAAACTGCAAAGGACAACTTATTGATTTAGATTCTCCAAAAGTGATGGGAATTCTCAATGTAACTCCCAATTCTTTTTATGATGGAGGGAAATTTGCAGGTGAAAAAGCAGTTCTAAATCAAGTTGAAAAAATGCTAAATGAAGGGACGACTTTTATTGATATTGGTGGCTATTCAAGTAAACCCAATGCCGAATTCGTTTCAGAAGAAGAAGAATTGCAACGTGTTATCCCTATTATTACTACTATAACCCAAAAATTTCCTGAAACTCTTATTTCAATTGATACTTTTAGAAGTAAAGTAGCCAAAGAAAGTATCGAAAATGGTGCTGCAATAATAAATGATATTTCAGCGGGAAATCTTGATGAAAACATGATGAAAACTGTTGCCGAATTGCAAGTTCCTTATAGTATGATGCACATGAAAGGAACTCCGAAAACCATGCAATCGCTCACACAATATGAAAATATTGTAAAGGAAATGATTTTCTATTTTTCTGAAAAAATAGTGCAAGCTAAAAGCTTGGGAATAAATGATTTGATTCTCGATCCTGGATTTGGTTTTGCCAAAACACTCGAACAAAATTTTGAAGTTTTGAACAAACTAGAATTATTTCAAATGCTAGAGTTACCTATTTTAGCGGGAATTTCGAGAAAGTCAATGATCTACAAAACCTTAGAAACCGATGCCCAAAATAGCCTAAACGGAACAACATCATTAAACACTATTAGTTTGATAAAAGGAGCCAAAATTCTACGAGTTCACGATGTAAAAGAGGCGGTTGAATGTATAAAATTATTTAATAAATTGTCACATTGAACTCTTTGACTTCGTTCAATATAAACTAAAGTCGAAGTGACAAATAACAAAAATCCAATTCCAAAATGAAAAATATAATTTATGTCTTTTTAGTTTCAATTTTAGTTTCCTGCAACAATAAAGAAGTTTTATTACCACAAGTTGATAAAACAATTGTGGCAACAGTTGAAGATCATTCACCAATTTACATGTTCTTTGAAACTAAAGAAAAAGATACTTTAGTCGATTTAAACCGAAAAAACGCCATCAGTTCAACCAATTGGATTTTCAATATCGACAAGCGTTTGCCATTGAAATTAGTGATTCCTGAAGTCATAAAAATGCAAGCAAAAAAATTGGGAAGTATGCACAACAATGCTGAATCTCAAAACTATTTCTCGTATTCAGATAGCATTCACAAAAAGTTAGCGTTTGTGCCTTTTACAAATGTGATTTACAAATTAGAAAAACCAAAATCGGGTGCAACTATTTATTTTTCAAAAAATAAAATTTTGGTTGATTCGATTGAATTTACAAAAGAAAAATTTGAAAAATATATTGAGAACCTGACGGTTGAAGATTTGTATAAATGCAATTTTTGTTTTGATAAAAATGATAGTTACGGGAATTTTGTAAAAAACTATGTTTTTGTAACTACTTTCGAAGTTAAAAGAACATTAAATGATACATATATTTATTAGTTATACTTAACCATATGAAATACCGTATGTAAATGAACTATCAAACATATAAACCACATAAAGACTTAGAATCCATAGTCAAATTTTATTGGACTTTGGAAGTGCCTTTTGACCCAAAAAATCAAAAGCAAAAAATCGTACCTGACGGCTGTATCGAAATGACATTTAATTTTGGAGACAAAATTAAAAGATACACTTCGGAAACAGACTTTATCATTCATCCTAATGCAATGGTAATGGGACAAAGAACAAAATCATATTACATTTTACCAGTTGGTGATGTTAACACTTTTGCTATCTGTTTCTATCCTATTGGATTTGTAAACTTCGTAAATACACCACTTGAAAAATTGGTTGATAAAGAAACACCTATTTCAGAAATTTTCGGACAGGCAGAAGCCCATGAATTAGAGCAACAAATGATTCACGCTATTAGTACCGAACAAAGAATGAATATTATTGAAATCTTTTTACTAAAGAAACTTTATGAGAAAAATACAATTAGTACAATTGTAAAATCAACTGTTGATGTTCTTCTCAAAACAAACGGAACGACTCCCATAAATGTTATTTTGAAAAATGACGTTTCAAAGAGAAGACAACTTGAAAGGCATTTTAGAAAACAAATTGGTATTAGCCCAAAGCAGTTAGGTAAAGCTATTCGCTTACAAACAACATTAAATTTGTTACTCAACAAAAAATCAGAAACA
>CAZLEU010000101.1:0-10794 GCA_964558625.1 uncultured Flavobacterium sp. | reverse complement strand
ATTGAGCAGCTGTAGTTCCCACACAGTATGGTGCAGGATTAGTAACTCCAGGAGCCGCAGGAGTTGGTGTAACAGAAATAGTTAAATTTCTAGAACAAATAGCATTATTTAAAGCGTCATATGCAGTTAATGTATAGATCAGTGGAGTAGGAGCCCCAGTTGGATATGGCACACTTGGATTATTTAGTTGATTTGAAGTGTAACCTGGGCCAACCCACCCATAATGGTCAGCTCCAAGGAGAGGATCCCCATTTAAATTAAAACTTTGACCTTGACATATTGGTCCAGGATTAATAGGATTACTACAACCGGCATCAACAATTTCAACTGTTGCAAAAGTTTCATATTGAGGGCAATCGGCTGTTGCGGCTATAAAATACCTAACAGTGTATGTGCCAACATTACTACCATTTGGAGTTATAGCTCCAGTAGTAGAATTTATATCAAGTGTATTGGCAGACGGTGGATTTGGAGTAGCCGAATAAACACCACCAGCTGTTAAATTTACAGTTGTTGGCAATTGAGGAGTAGCATTAATATTACTAAATGGTGAAGCATAAGAGAAAGTTCCAGTTGGACTCGATATACTTAATGTGAATTTTGGGGTTTCAACACAACCATTTACTGTCGATTCAACCCTAATCCATATATCTTTTGTTGTCCCAGTTATTTGATAGTTAATCAAATCAGCATCAGACAAAAGTCCAACATTTGAACCATTTTCGGCTTCAGCTTGACTTGATTCATAATAAGTAATGATGTAGTCATTAATATCAGGAACAGTAGATCCTATCAAAGTTGTTTGGTCTATTGATGCAAAAGTATAAGGTGGTGCAGAATTTGTACAAAGAGTCAAATTTAGAGGTTGTGTTATTGGAAATGCTGGTGCATAGTCAAAAGTAAAACTATCAGTTGCAAAGAGACAATTCCCAGGATTTGTATAAACATTTAATGTGTATGTTCCAGGAATGCCTGTTGTTAGATCAGGCCCAGTTTCTCCGACTAACAAACCTGTATTACTCGATATCCACTCAAAAGTATTTCCTGCTGCTGGGATACCTGAAGTTATGGTAACATCACCTCTGCCAGGACAAACTTGTAAATCTCCATCAGTATTTAATTCACTATCTACTAATTCCAATGGAGTTATACTGAATTTTTTAATAAATACTGCCGAATCAAAAATGTCATCAGATACATTTGCAACAGCTAGTTTAATATGGTAAGTTTGACCACATTGGATTGTTGATTTAGCTGTCAAAACTTTTGTAAAACCATCATATTGAACATCATTAGTATTATTGTGGGTATAATACAAACAATTTGTACAAGGGCCACTATTAGCAGAACCATTATTGACATTGTTCATGGTAACTGCATAATTACCAGTTGTTGTTGTAGGAAGTAAAGCTATGTTTTTTGCATTGTTAGAAAATGGACCAGAAATTCCTGGGCCGCTAATAAAGAAACCGAATACATCATTAAATGCTGATGTTGAGTATTCGTCATATTCTTCTGAAGCAAAAACAAAATCAAAACTTACCTCTTTACCTTGAGCAGTAAAATCAAATTCTAAGATAGACCCTTTTTGAATGGGTTGAGTTGCAATCATTTGCAAATCTGGATCAGGTGTTGGTGCATAAGCAGATTGCATTGTAAACCCACCAGCGTTATTTGGTCCGTATGCTGCTATGGATTGTCCAGTTGTTAGTAAAACACCTTCCTTTATTCCAATGGCAGTTGTTATCCCACCATTTGTTAAAAACCGAGCGGCTTGATCTCTAGGTAATACAACATTTGGAGCACCATTAAAGGACACATTAGTTGCGGTTATTCCTGTTCCAACTAAAAACTGTTGAACTAATTGCTCAGGTGTATATGTAGTTTGAATAACAAGTTGAGAGTATGTAAATGAGCACGAAATCAAAAAAAACAGTAGGGATATTTTTTTTATCATAACACTAACGTTAATTAAATATTAATTGCCCAAATATAAACAATCACTTAAAATAACTTTGTTAAATTTGCAGAAAAATAGATGAAAATGATAAAAATCCGTATAAAAAGCACTCAAAACCCTACAATCATTAAGTTTGAATTTCAAGATTTTATTTCAAAAAATCAGAATTATGAATTTAAAAACATTGATGAGGCAAAAAATTCTCCTTTGGCACAGCAATTATTTTATTTACCATTTGTAAAAACAGTTTATATTTCGGGAAATTTTATTGCAGTTGAACGCTTTAGTATTGTTGAATGGGATGATGTACAAGATGCTGTTGCCGAGCAAATTGAAGAATTTGTAAATAAAGGAGGAAAAATAGTAATTGAAGATGAAAACACACCCAAAAAGTTGCCTGTTACTATCTATGGGGAGACAACACCTAATCCAGCTACATTAAAATTTGTAGCCAATAAATTGATAACAAAAACAGCAGTTGAATTTAAAAATATTGATGAAACAGCCCCTTCTCCATTAGCAAAAGAATTGTTTGGTTTTGCTTATGTAAAAGAAATTTTTATTGATGAAAATTATATTTCAATAACAAAGTACGATTTGTATAATTGGGACAACATCACTCTTGAACTTCGTACTTTCATAAAGAGCTTTATTGAAAATGGAGGTGTAATTCTAAATGAAGATTATGTTGCTCAAAACCCTAAAATTGAAAAACAGCAAATAAAAAACTTTGATTCATTAGATACAACTTCACAACAAATTATCAATATTCTTGAAGAATATGTAAAACCTGCCGTACAAGCAGATGGTGGCAATATTCTTTTTGATTCTTATCAAGAAAGCGAAAAAAGAGTAAAAGTTGTACTTCAAGGTGCTTGTAATGGTTGCCCTTCATCAACTTTTACATTAAAAAGCGGTATTGAAAACATGTTGAAAGATATGCTTAACGATAAAGATATTGTTGTAGAAGCAATTAATGGCTAATTTTGAGTTTTTATTTCAAAAAATAATTAACTTTACCCTTATTAACTTAAAACAAAATTTATCATGTCAATACTAAAGGTAATCGAGGTTCTTTCCAGTTCACCAACAAGTTGGGAAGATGCAACTCAAAAAGCTGTTGAAAAAGCATCCAAATCGGTAAAACATATCCGTTCTGTTTACGTTCAGGATCAAAGTGCTCAAGTAAAAGACGGAAAAGTGACAGAGTATAGAGTAAATCTAAAATTGACTTTTGAAATTGAATAAATATTTGTTTGTTTTTTAATATTAAAAACAAACCAGCATATTCAAAATTAATCGTATAATTGCACTTTAATTTTTAAAACTATTGAAATCATGGGAATAGGAGGATTTTTCAAAAATTTATTTGGTTCAGCTAAAGAAAATGTTGAATCACTAGCCGATAAAGCAGAAGATATGGCATCTGATGCAATCGCTCAAGCAAAAGAAGCTGCAGCTCCGTTAATGGAAAAAGTAGAAGATTTTGCAGAATCAGCAAAAGAAAAAGTGAGCGAATACGTTCCAGTTGCTGGTGAAGCTATTGAGAATGCTGTTGAAACTGTAAAAGAAAAAGCGGGTGAATTTGCTGATAAAGCAGAGGAAATGGCAACTTCTGCTGTTGAAACAGTGAAAGAAAAAGTAAATTCATTTACAGATTCTGCTGAAGAAAAAGCTGATGATGCAGCTGAAAAAGTAGAAGAAGCGGCAGACTAATTTATGAAAAAAAAGTAGTACTTTTGCCAAAAGTAGCAAACCTTCCTTAGTTATTAAGGAAGGTTTTTTTATAAATTAATTTTGCAATTAAATTACTATGGAATTAAAAAATGAGATTTCAGTTTTTGAAAACTACAAAGATTCTTTTATAAAAATTTTATTAGACTATTCACCAAAACTAATAGCCGCTATATTATTACTTGTTGTAGGAATATGGTCCATTAGAATTATCGTCAATATCTCTAGAAAAATAATGTTCAAAAGAGAAATCGAACCAACACTAGTTGAGTTTTTAACCGATATCATTTTTTGGGGATTACGTATTTTGTTATTTATTGCTGTTATTTCAAAACTTGGTGTTGAGTCTTCCTCTTTTGTTGCGATTTTAGGTGCAGCTGGTTTAGCAGTTGGTCTCTCATTGCAAGGCTCATTGTCTAATTTTGCTGGAGGAATGTTAATCATTTTGTTTAAACCTTTCAGATTAGGAGATGTTATCGAAGCTCAAGGTGTTATGGGTGAAGTTGTAGATATTCAAATATTTGTAACGCAGTTAGTTACTCCAAACAATCAGATGATTTTTGTTCCAAACGGGGCATTGTCTAATGGTACAATTATCAATTATTCTAAATTACATAACAGAAGAACCGATTTGAATATCTCACTTAGTTATACAACAGATATTAAAAAGGCAAAAGATATAATAGAAACAATTTTCAAATCGGAGCCAAAAATTCTCGATGAACCAAAACCTGTAATAATAGTGAAAGAATTAACCGATCAAGCAATAAAAATTGGTATAAGAGCATGGTCAAAAAATGATGATTTTCCGTATGTTTGCAGTTATATTCTTGAAAATACTAAAACTGAATTGGACAAAGCGGGAATAGCCATAAAACCGATTATCACTGAAACAAATAAATTGTAATTATGAAAGATATCAAAATAGTATTGTTAGTTGTTTTCGCATTTCAATTAAGTACTTATGCTCAATTACCAGTTAAGGTAAGTAAGAATAATAAGAGTAATTTGAAAACTAAAACAGTTGGTTCTCCTTATACTCAAAAAATGTTTGCACAAGCCAAAGTTGGTGATGTAGAACAGAAGAATTACATGAGGTACAATGTTTTTAATGATGAATTTGAGTTTATATCAACTCAAAAAGACACTTTGATTTTAGATAAAATTGAAGATTTCGGCACAATTTTTTTCCCAGAAACAAATAAAAAGTTTCAACTAGTTACCTATACAAATTCCAAAAACAAATTGTTTTATGGTTATTTACAAAATCTAAAAGAAAGTAAAGGCTATATACTCTTTAAAAAAGAAAATATTCAATTTACAGACGAAAAAATAGCAAAAACCAGTATGGAAGTCAATATGCCTGCTAAGTATATAAAAACAGATGACACTTTTTTTCTTAAAAATAAAGACAAAGGGACATCAGAATTTCCAGAAAATAAAAAAGGATTACTTAAACTTTTTCCTGACAAAAAGGAATCAATCGAAACTTTTTTAAAGAATAACAAAATCGATTTTGACTCCGAAAGTGATTTGATGAAAATAATAGATCTTATAGTCACTTTCTAAATACAGAAAGAAAAATTAGCTGTTATTTTTAAGAAAGTGAAGATATACAGAATCAGAAAAGCGTAATTTATACGACTTACATAAAAAACAAAATTATTTTTTAGAAGTTGTTATCAAAAAATCTTTCAAATAAAATGGTTCAAAGTAAGCAACATCTTCAAAATCGTTATTCAAAAACTTTTGAAAAGAGATAGGGCTCATGTCTTTTGCAGAGGGATAAACCATTTCATCCAAAAAAATAAAATTTGATTTACCCAAAACCGCTTTAGCTTTTTCTGAAGAATCACCAACAAAATAAACAGTATTGTCAATTGAATTAAATGAATTTTCATCTACAATTTGAGCTTCAATTTCCCTTATTTTCTCTAATTTGTTATTGAAGATAGCACTGTATACTTCCATCCTACGAGCATCTATCATTGGTAAAATGAAATCATTTTCTTTTGCAATAGAAACAGCTTGTGATGCTAAAACCGCCAAAGTATCAACAGAAATCAATGGAATATTTAAAGCAAAACAAAAGCCTTTAGCAGCAGAAACGCCAATGCGTAGTCCTGTATATGAACCTGGACCTTTACTTACTGCAATTGCATCTAAATCTTGAAGTTGTATTAAACTTTCATTACAAATTTCTTCAATAAAAACATGTAGCTTTTCGGCATGTGAATAGCCTAACTCTGAAATTTCTTTACAAAGAATCGTTTTTCCGTTTTTGGCAAGTGCCACAGAACAGTTTTTAGTAGCCGTTTCTATATTTAAAATGTACAAAATATTTTCTTTAAAAAGGAGTTAAAAAATTAGTTTACCGTAATTTGGACACCGCTCTTCTTCTCTTCAGACTTTCCACCCGAAACAACTATTTTGTCTCCCGAATTTAAGTCTTTAGAAACGGTTGTGTAGGGACCAATAATTACCACATCACCTTTTTTCAATCCGTTAATGATTTCTATATTAGTATCATCTTGAATACCTGTTTTTACGATTCTTATTTTGGCTTTATCACCTACTTTTACAAATACACACTCGTATTTTTTATCGCTTTTTGGTTTGATTTTTTCGCCTTCAAGATCTTCAGATTCAAATTTTTTAACCGCAGTTGTATCAGATTTTACAACAACAGAACTAATAGGAACTCCAATAACTTTCTCTTTTCGTTTGGTAATTATATCCACAGTTGCAGTCATTCCGGGTCTAAAAGGTGAGTAAGTATCAGGTTTACCTTCTAGTAAATCTTGATACGACTCTTTTAAAATCCTTACTTTTACTTTAAAATTGGTTACTTGATCTGAAGTTAAGGCAGTACTTGCAGAATTAGAAATGCTAGTGACAATTCCTTTAAATTCTTTTTTCAAATAAGCATCAACTTCCACCTTGGCTTCATCACCCACACTAATTTTTACAATGTCGTTTTCATTTACATCAACTTCAACCTCCATGTTATTTAGGTTGGCAACACGTAAAATTTCTGTTCCAGTCATTTGTTGGGTTCCTAATACCCTTTCTCCCAATTCTACATTAAGCATAGAAATTGTTCCATCAGCTGGTGCATAAATAGTAGTTCTTCCCAAATTATCTTTTGCTTCATTTACCGTTGCAGAAGCGCTTTGCACATTATAATAAGCAGATTGTTTTGAGGCTTGCGCTGTTTCAAAACTAGAAACAGCTCGATCCCATTCGGATTTTGAAATAATTCCCTTTTCAAAAAGCGTTTTGTTTCTTTCATAATTGGCTTTAGCTTCTTTAAAGGTTGCGTCAGCCTGACTCAAACCTGCTTTTGTTTGTGACAATCCAGCTACCGTTCGGTTATAGCCCGAAGTGTATAAATCGGGATTTATTTTTACTAATAAATCACCTTTTTTAACAACTTGTCCTTCTTTTACAGGCAAAGCGATAATCTCTCCAGAAACTTCGGATGATATTTTTACTTCAATTTCTGGCTGAATTTTCCCTGTAGCAGAAACAGTTTCCACTATGGTAATTTCATCTGCCTTTGAAACTTCTACTTCAATTCCTTTTTCCTTGTTCCCGATAACACCGGTCTTAGAGAGTCCTAGTAAAACAGCAATTAAAACTACTGTACCAACAATCAAATAAAGTACTTTTTTTGACATCTTATTGTTTTTTTGTTATGGGTAAACCAAAATAAAATTCTACTATTTTGGTTCTAAATATATAATCATATTTGGTTCTCAAAACTTCAGATTGTGCATTTGCATACAACAATTGCGCCTGATTATAATCAAAAGCATTCATCATTCCAACTGCATATCTTTCTTTGGCATAATTAAAGGCTAATTCTCTAGCTTCTAAGGTAACAATTGCCGATTGCATTGTGTTAAATGCTCCTTTTGCATCTGTAACAGCAGTATAAACCGCTCTCTCCAAATCTAATTCGGTTTGCGATAAATTAATTTTAGAACGTTCTAACGCCACCTTGCTTCTTTCAACATTATTCTTTGTAGCAAAACCATTGAATATTGGAACTCGTAATTGTAAACCAAAGTTATGTCCTTTATTATTGTCAAATTGATCAAAAAAGGGTAGCGGATTTCCCAAAATTGTCTTGTAATTTGGTTGTACTACAACTTGATTTGTCCCTTCAACAAAACCAATCGGTGAAGTTGGATTTGCAGTATCTGGAATTAGTCCGACAACTCTATCTGAATAACCAACTCTTGAACTGAAACTATAAAATCCTTCTAAAGTTGGTTGATATGCACCTTTTGAAATTTTTATGTCTTTCTCGGCTATATCCACATTTGTTCTGGCAATTTTTAGTTCGTTTCTATTTTCTTTTGCTTTTTGTATAATGGATTCTGGTGTTTGCATCATCACTTCGCTCACTAAGGCTGGATAGTTTTCATCTTCAATATCAAAAGTTTGAAAATCTTTTAATTGAAGTAATTGTGCCAAACTCAGTTTGGAAATCAACAACTGATTTTCTGCAACTACAATCTTCTGTTCATCGGCTGCAATGGTGGCTTTACTATCAAACAAATCGCCTCTTGGAAGCGAACCAGCATCGACTAGTGCTTCTGTTCGTACTAATAATTTTTGGTCATTTGCTAATTGTGTTTTAGCTACATTTAGATTTTCTTTGTTAAAAAGAATTTGCAAAAAAGCATTTGCAATATTTAGCGAGATATCGTCTTTCATTTTAGAAAGTTGGTATTGCGCTGCAATGATAGAAAGAGTTGCCCTACGAAGACGGTTTTGATTTTGTAAACCGTTATAAATAGTAACACCAGCCGTTAAACCAACAGATGTAAATTGTGTAGTTTGATTTTCGAGTAATCCAGTTGTGATATTTTGATTTAAACCAATATTCCATGAATGTGAAGCATTGGCGTTTAAAGTTGGTAGAAAATTTCCAAATGCATTATTTTTTTCAATAGCAGCAGTTTTCGAATCCAAATCGGAAAGTTTGATAGAAATATTATTTTCTAGTGCATAATTCACACATTCTTCCAGTGTCCATTTTTTGTTTTGAGCTTGGGAAACCAAAACAAATAGCATAATAATTATAAAACTAGTTTTTCTCATGTTTTTTAAAATAAATAAACAGCAATCTGAATGTCAAATATAAATTAGACTTTCGATACAGTTATTTGTTACAAAAATAAAGTAAATAGTAATAAAAAATACTCAAAAAAATGATTTTTAATCTAAATGTTTGCTTATCCAATATGTCAAAAATAGAGTCTGTTTTTGAGAATGAAGCTTTTTTAGATTGCAAGATTCTACAATCGATTCTCATTACATGCTATATAAGCTTCTTGTTGAAATTGGTAACTAGTTATAAGCCAAAAAAAGTTGTAAAAATAGAGTAAGTTCATAATCAAATAGAAAAGAGTCGTCTTGTAAAGCCTCATAGTATATAACTCTATCAATAAAAAAACAATCAATTATTCGGAATGATTTTTGATTGTTTATTTTTACAGTCAAAATAGTACACAAATGCTTGGAAAAATTTCTCTTATTCTCTCTGTTATTGCAATGACAATATTCTTTTTTGGATGTTCTTCGACTCAAAAAATAAGTGCCTTAAAACCTGAACCAGACGATGCAACTCCGTTATTATATGATAACCAACCTTCTTTTATCGATTTGCCAATAAAGGTAAAATTGAAAGATGTAGAAAATCAAACCAACAAATTATTAACAGGATTGGTTTATGAAGACAACACTATTGAAGATGACGATATTGAAATAAAAATATGGAAACAAGCACCCATTACTATTCAGAATGATCCTGAGACAGTTCAAAAAATTAAAACGGTTTTACCACTTAAAGCTACTATTAAATATAGAATTGGAACTAATAAATTGGGCGTCGATTTATACAATGTGAAAGAATTCAATCTAAATGGAGTTATAACGCTCTTGAGTGATGTGAAATTGACTAATTGGAAACTTTCTACCAAAACAGAACTCAAATCTTTTGATTGGAATGAAAGTCCTACCTTTACTGTTCTAGGAAAAGCAGTTCCGATTACATATCTAATAAATCCAGCAATAAAACTATTTCGTTCCAAAATAGAAAGAAGCATAGACGAATCTATAGAAGAGTCTATGGATTTTAAACCGCAAGTTCTTGATGCATTAGAAAAAATTTGTACACCATTTCAAATGAATGAAGCGTATAATACTTGGCTTCGAGTTGTTCCAATCGAATTATACACTACCGATTCTAAAATTGTAAAAGAAACGATTTCTTTAGAAATGGGAATGAAATGCACTATAGAAACGTTAGTAAATCAGAAGCCTATTTCTAAATTTGATAGAAATCACATTGTCTTGAAACCTGTAGCCAAAATGCCAGATAAAATTACGGCTAATATTGTTGCGGTTTCAACGTATCAAGACGCCTCTATAATTATGACCAAGAATTTTGTTGGACAAGAATATGGTTCTGGAAATAAAAAAATTAAAGTTCAAAATGTTGGTATTTGGCATAAAGATGGCAAAATGATTATTGCACTCGATGTTTTAGGAAGCGTAAACGGAACGATTTATTTGTCGGGATTTCCAAAATATAATGAAGCAACCAAAGAGATTTATTTTGACCAGTTAGATTATGTTTTAGACACCAAAAGTCGACTGATGCGAACTGCCAACTGGCTTGCACAAGGCTATATTTTGAAAAAAATTCAGGAAAGTTGCCGCTATTCTATCAAACAGAATTTGGATGAAGGAAAACAAAGCATGATGCAATACCTAAAAAATTATTCGCCAATGCCAGGAGTTTACATCAATGGAAGTATTGATGATATTAAATTTCAAAAAATACAATTAACAAACAAAGCAATTATAGCTTTTGTCAAATTCAATGGGGATGTGAATGTTAGCGTAGATGGATTGAAGTAAGGCTAATTTTGTTTCTTCTTATACATTTGAAATATATAATATCCAATAGCACCAATTAACACATACGGAATAATCATTAGGTAAACAATTCCGTCATTTACAGCTTCTGCTTTTGCCATATTATCATTACCTTGTAAAGAAGCCCGACACATAGCACATTGTGC
>CAZLEU010000100.1:0-10857 GCA_964558625.1 uncultured Flavobacterium sp. | reverse complement strand
TGATTTGGATACACAATTAAATCGTCTGATAATGGGATAATCTTGTCGCGTAGTGAATGGTATAATAGACGAGCTAATTTGTCTTGAGTGAGATCGGCAATAACGTGTTGTGCTAAATCTGGACGACCAACATCACCAATGAATAGGGTGTCACCAGAAATAATTCCGTGCTCTTTTCCATTTTCGTCAGAAATTAGATAACATGAACTTTCCATGGTATGTCCAGGAGTATGAATTAATTTTATTTGGACATCACCAACTTTAAAAACTTCACCATCTTTGCCTACATGAATATCAAAACCAGTTTTCATAGTTGTTGGGCCGTACACAATTGTTGCTCCTGTTTTTTTTGCTAAATCAACATGACCACTAACAAAATCGGCATGAAAATGGGTTTCAAAAATATATTTAATTTTACAATTGTTCTTTTGAGCTTTGTCTATGTATGGTTGAACCTCACGGAGTGGGTCAAAAATAGCAACTTCTCCTTTGTTCTCAAGATAATAGGCGGCATGTGCCAAGCATCCGGTATATAGTTGTTCTAACTTCATTTGAAATAAAATTTTACCAAATTTACTCGTTCGAACGGATTGAAAATATGATAAATATCACATGTTGGTATTGTAAAAGTTTAAAAAAGAGTTATGGTGTTTTTTTAATGTAGTGGTTTAGAAAATTTCTTTTGTGATTATGTATATACCCATCACCAATACTAACCATCCAAAACCAGTTTTTAGCTTTTCGCCTGAATACTTTTTTGAAATTAAATGACCAATGAATACTCCTACAATGGAACAAGATGTAAATGTAATTAGTAATTTCCAATCAATAATCTGATCTGACCGTATGTCTCCTAGGAAACCAATTAGAGATTGAGTTGCTACTATAAAAAGAGAAGTTCCTATAGCAATCTTTATTGGAGTTTTTGTAAAAAATAGCAAGGCAGGTACTAGTAGAAATCCTCCACCAGCTCCTACAAAACCCGCTGTGAAGCCAATTAATAATCCAACAGTTATTATTTTGAAGTAGTTGGGTTTTATAGGGTCATTGATATCCTGTTTAGATGGTTTAATCATTTTTAAAGCTGCAAAAATCATAACGATTGCAAAAACAATCATTATAAAAACGGATTTATGCAAAGTATATGAACTGTTAGATAGAATAATAGGTGGTATGGATGGTACTATATATTTTCTAGTTATAAAAACTGAAAAAATTGTAGGAATCCCAAACAAAAAAACTTTTCTAAAATCGACTAAACCTTCTTTTGTTTTTTGAATACCTCCAAACAGGGCGGTTGTACCCACAGTAAATAATGAATATGCGGTTGCTAAAATGGGTTCGACATTCATTACATAAACCAAAATGGGTACAGAAAGTATTGAACCACCACTTCCTACCAAGCCCAAGGTAATGCCAATCATGACGGCTAATGTGTACCCAATTATATAGTTGATTTCCATTTATTTAGAAGTCAATAATTCTATTGAAGCTCTGTGGAGCCTAATTTTTCCTTCATTTTCAAGGGCTTTTAGTAATCTTGAAATCACGACTCTTGATGTGTGTAAATCATAAGCTATCTCTTGATGTGTACTTTGAATTTCCTTTGAATTGTTGATTTTTGCTTTGTCATAAAGATAATTTAACAAGCGTTCATCCATATTCATGAAAGCCAAATTATCGATGGCAGAAAGCATTTCTTTTAATCGATTGTTGTAGCTGTTAAAAACAAAATTTCTCCAAGATTTGTATTTTCCCAACCATTCTTCCATTTTATTTACCGGAATCATGATTAGTTTTACTTGGGTTTCGGCAACAGCTCTAATTTCACTTTTTGTATCACCAAGGCAACATGCCATTGTCATGGCACAAGTATCTCCTTTTTCTATAAAATATAATAATAACTCACCTTCATCAAAATCTTCTCTTAAAATTTTGATCGCTCCTTTGAGTAATAAAGGCATGTTTTTTATATAATCGCCAAAATCAATTAGAATATCACCTTCTTTGAAATCATAGATTTGTGCCACTTGAGCAATTTCTTCGAGAAGTTTTTCTTCGAAAACTGTTCCGTAATTTTCTTTTATGATATCTAGCATTATTATTTTTTTAGTGTTTTTTCGTAATGTTCAATCCATTGTTGGACTGTAACTTTTGAAAGTAATTGACCTATTAATTCATATGGGATATCATTTATTTTTTTAAATCGAATACAACTTTTGCCCATGTCAAGTTTTGATTTGCAGTGTTTTGAATATTCTAAAGAAAACCAATCATGCAAGTTTTTATCTGCATAAACCATCATGTGGTATATGTTTATTGAATTTTTTTGAGAGGCAATTGAAAAAAAAGGCAAAGGTAATTCGGGTGTGCAATGATATCCACTTGGATATAAGGAGTGAGGCACTACGTAACCCAACATTCCATAACTCATTTGTTCTTCAAATCCATTTGGAAGATTTTTAATAGCAATCTCACGTATTTTTATAATGGCTTCTCTTCTTTCTTCGGGAAGCTCGGCTATATATTGTTCAGGATTTATGGCACTTGATTGCATAAATTACAATTTAAAACAATTTTAATTAGATTTTACAACAAATATAATCATTCTATACAATTTTCCATAGTAATCATTTTATTACCAAAGCAAATTTAAGATTTTCGTATATTTGTCAGATATCTATAAAATTTTATAAAATGAGAAAAATACTTTTGCTTACTTCTCTTTGTTTTAGTTTCTTTTTTGCGAATGCACAACAATTAAAATCTCCCAATGGAAATTTCGCCATGACATTTTCATTAAAAGATAATGGAGTTCCTACTTATGATTTAGTTTATAAAGGTAAACAGGTAATTAAAACTAGTAAATTAGGTCTTGAATTGAAAAATGATAAGAAGTCATTATTGAATGATTTTTCCCTACTTGATTCAAAAATGAGCACTTTTGATGAAACATGGAAACCAGTTTGGGGAGAAGAAAAAGAAATCCGAAACTACTATAATGAAATGGCAGTTACTTTGAATCAAAAAGAGACGGATAGGCAAATTGTTATTAGATTCCGTCTTTTTAATGATGGATTAGGTTTTAGATATGAATTTCCACAACAAAAGAATTTAGTATATTTTGTTATTAAAGAAGAAAGAACGCAGTTTGCTATGACAGGAGATCATACTGCTTTTTGGATTCCTGGAGATTATGATACACAAGAATATGATTTTACAGAAAGTAAGTTATCAGAAATTAGAAAATTATTTAGAGGTGCTGTTTCGGAGAATGCTTCTCAAAAGCAATTTTCTGATACAGGTGTTCAAACTTCACTTATGATGAAAACACAAGATGGGATTTATATAAATCTCCATGAAGCGGCATTGATTAATTATTCTTGTATGCATTTGAATTTGGATGATAAAACGATGGTCTTCGAATCATGGTTAACTCCTGATGGAAAAGGGGATAAAGGATTAATGCAAACACCATGTACATCACCATGGAGAACAATTATTGTGAGTGATGATGCAAGAGCTATTTTGGCTTCAAAGATGACTTATAATCTCAATGAACCATGTAAAATAAAAGATACTTCATGGATAAAACCAGTTAAGTATGTTGGTGTTTGGTGGGAAATGATTACTGGAAAAAGTTCATGGTCATATACAGATGAATTTCCTTCTGTTCAACTTGGGATTACAGATTATTCAAAAGCTAAACCAAACAAAACCCATGCTGCGAATACTACAAATGTGAAAAAGCATATTGATTTTGCTTCTAAACATGGTTTTGATGGTGTTTTGGTTGAAGGTTGGAATGAAGGTTGGGAAGATTGGTTTGGCCACTCAAAAGATTATGTTTTTGATTTTGTAACCCCATACCCAGATTTTAACTTGGCAGAAATCAGAGATTATGCAAAGACTAAAAATGTAAAAATGATCATGCACCATGAAACGTCTTCTTCTGTTCGCAATTATGAGCGTCATATGGACAAAGCCTATCAGTTTATGAAAGAGAATAATTATGACGCTGTAAAAAGTGGTTATGTTGGAAATATCTTGCCATCTGGAGAACATCATTACAGTCAGTGGATGATTACACATTATCAATATGCTATTGAGAAAGCTGCAGAATACAAAATTATGGTTAATGCTCACGAAGCTGTTCGACCTACAGGAATTGCTAGAACTTACCCCAACTTGATAGGGAATGAAGCGGCTAGGGGAACAGAATTTCAGGCTTTTGGAGGGTCTAAACCGAATCATACTACTTTATTGCCTTTTACAAGATTAATTGGTGGTCCTATGGATTATACACCAGGTATTTTTGAAATGGATATTAAAAAGTTTAGTCCAAATAACAATTCACATGTTAACACGACTTTGGCTAATCAATTGGCTTTGTATGTTACGATGTATAGCCCATTGCAGATGGCAGCTGATTTGCCTGAGCATTATAATCAATTTCTCGATGCTTTTCAGTTTATTAAGGATGTAGCTGTAGATTGGGATAAGAGTGACTATCTTGAGGCGGAACCGGGAAGGTATATCACTGTTGCCCGAAAAGCAAAAGGTAAATCGGATTGGTTTGTAGGTAGTGTAGGAGGAAACGATTCGAGAACATCTACCATCAAGTTTGATTTCTTGGATGCTGGAAAGCAATACATCGCTACCCTTTATGCAGATGCCAGTGATGCGCATTATAAAACGAATCCTCAAGCGTACACGATTAAAAAAGTTTTGGTTACTAACAAATCCAAGCTGTCACAGTTTGTTGCAGCTGGTGGTGGTTATGCTATAAGTATTGTTGAAGCAGGTAATTCATCTATGAAAGGATTGAAAAAATTGTAGTATAGTTTATATATTTAATCAAGAACCACTTATTAAGTTAGGTGGTTTTTTTTGTTTTACATAAATATTGTGTGGTAAAATCAAAATAAAAACCCTAACTATTTGTTTTACAATCGTTAGGGTTTTAATTTGACGAAAAAGAGGGATTTGTACCCCTTCTCAAATGCGTTATTTATGATTGTTTTGTACGTTTAAGTCAATTAATGATACTTGAATAGTTACTCGGCAGATGTTTTGCGGAAGTCACTTTGAGTGATGTTTAAATGTGAGAACGCTAGTTATTATTTTTAAAAATAGTATCATGATGCCAATTGTAAACAGCGTTTCTGGATACACTTTTTACTCCATTGCTTTGTGTAAAAAGCACTCGAACTGACGTGAGTGGTGGTCGTCAGTTCAAGTTTTTTTTAAAAATTATTACTTTGAAATTTCCTCTAATGTCTTTATATTATCATCCGGAATGCGATCTATCATTTTGTTATACGGATCAATACCTGCTTTTACTGGTAGTTTTTTTGTGGTAAAAGTATATGTAGATTTTCCTGGTTTCACCCAAACTTTCTTCATAACTAAAGGCGCTTTTATAGTCATGCCTTGTTTGTTTTTGGTATCATTATCAAATACTGCTATTTCTAATAAGTTTGGTTTAGTTCCTGTAGACAGTAACTTACCATTACCATCAAAATAACTTTTCGAACTTTCAACCTCGAGCGTTACTTCGTAGTTACTGTTGCCTACTTTTTTATAAGAAGCTTTTGTTACTTTGTTAGAATAGAGTGTAATTTTTTTAAAACTATCTTCTAAGTAATACTGTAAGTCGGCCGGCGTTGCTGTCTTCATAAAGTCATACCATTCTAATGTAGTAGTGAAAGGGGCTTTTTGTCTGAAACGTGCTGCCGCAACATAGGCTTTGAAAGCGTTGTTTAAGTTCTTTTCTCCTATTAAATCTTGAAGACCATAAAGAACCAAACTACCTTTTTGATACCACACATATTTCTGATTATCATTGTCCATCAATGTTTTTTCAAACTTACTTTCGTTTGCTCTACTGCGTAAATATGTATCTAAATCTTCTTTTAAAAATTTTTGCATGGCATCTACTCCATATTCTTTTTTCATGACCATTAATGAAGAATATTCCGCCATAGATTCTGAAATTTGATTGGCACCACGAGTAGCAGAAGGCATAACTTGATGACTCCACCATTGATGGGCAACTTCATGTGCAGTTACTGTATAAACGTAATCCAAATCATTAGGATCACTAAAATCTCCTACCCAGCCAAAACTTTCTGCAAATGGAACCGTATTAGGAAAGGATTGTGCAAAACTGGCATAACGAGGAAATTCGAGTATCCGCATTTGAGTGTACTGGTACGGGCCATAATTTTCAGAATAATAATCCATCGAGTGTTTTACACTTTTTACAAAACGATCAATATTATAGGTATGTGTTGGATGATGGTATATTTCTATAGTTACTTTTTCGCCAGTTTTGCCTTTCCAAATTTCTTTATGAACGGCATATGTAGCTGACGAAATGTTATAAAAAAAGTCTAATTTATCATTCATTTTATAAGAATAATATTGCCTGCCATTGGCTTTCCATTTTTTCTGCAAATAGCCAGGCATAATAGCAATTTGATTGGGCGCTGTACTCACTGTTCCTTCAAAAGAGATGAAATCTCCATCATCGTTAAATAATAAATTACTCAATCCCCAGGCATCGGTTTGTGCTGGTTCCTGATAATCTTTAATAGGCAGCTTGTATTTTTTTCTGTCTTGGTCACTTGTTAATTCGTTTTGAGGATCATAACCAAAAGAAGGGAAGAAGTTGTTGTTTAAAAAGGTACCGTTATACACGATATCGGAACCCGAACCTTCATTAGGAAATCCTTTATAGAAACCAGTAACTTGTAAAACCATTGTAATAGTATCCTTAGGTTGTAATGGTTTATTGAAAGCATAAATTTCATAACCAAAATCGTTATACTTTTTAATACATTTTGGAGTTGTACCATCAATCGTAAAGGTATTTACTTCCTTTTTTAGTAAATCTTCTGGTCCCCAATTCAAATGTAAAGCGTTGATCACTTCATTAGATTTATTTACCATTTTATAAGTTACCTTAATTGTGGCTGACCTGTTTTCTGGAAATAAATCGGCGTTTACTTTTACATCAATAACTTTAGGTTGCGCAATTTTATCATATTTGCTAAGTTGTTTTTCATATTCGGCAAAAACAATATTTCTTTCTTCTTCGGTTTTGTAGTTGTTTAGAATTTTGATGTTGTAATAAATAAAAGTACCTGAACTAATAAAAATACAAAGTAAAATTAAGAAAGCTGAAATCGTTCTAGCATTCAACCGCTCTCTTGCTATTTGCCAACGTGCTTTTCTACCAGAGTCGGTTCCTCGTTTCCAGAATAGATATCCAATAATAAGTAAGACGCCACCACAAGCTAACCAATAGGTTCTAAACCAAAATAACGCTTCGGCAAAATGCCCAAACCCATTCATGTCAGAGATCGTGTAGTTTGGTGAGTAACTGTATAAGTATAAATTGTTGTCTATATTGGCGAATTGATTCAATCCAAAAAGAAATACCCAAATCGCTATAGCAATAACGTGTCCCATAAACTTTTTTGTCACTAACGAATGCACAAAAAAGGCCAATAAAACGAAAATGATATATTTAGGAAATTCGATTAAATACAAATCAGTGAAGTACATATCAAATTCGAAATTGAAATACCCTTTAATAATTTGGTTGAGTACACCACTAAACATAATGATGTTAACTAAGACAAAACTAATCATGACTAAGGATAAAAACTTAGACCCATATACCAAACGATTTGATAACGGAAGTGCACCAAATATTTGATCGTAATTAACATTACGTTCTCTATGCAGCACTTCGCCAGTCATAAACACTATAAGGATAAAGATGAGAACGATATACGTATCATTTTTCATCTCTAACATATAGTAGGTCATTGGTAATGAAGGTGTACCGTATATAGGAGCGCCAAACCATGCATCAAAAAACAGGAATAGGACAGCAGCAATTAGAATGGCTATAAAGAAGTTATCTCTAACGATATTTTTGAATTCCATAAAAGCTAACTCAAACAATAATTTCACATTTAAACTTTTAGAAAATACTTTTGAAACCTTAGGAATTTTAGTAAAGTCAGCTTCTGTATTGGTTTTATATGAGTTGTTATTTTTCTTTTTTGAAGTATATTTTTTATTTAAAAACTTCATGAAGTCAAATCGAAACAAGGTAAAAAGCAATGCTGACACTCCCAAACCAACCCATATAAGACGATTCCAAATAAGCATTCCTTGAAACGGAACTGTCATAGTATTTTGTTCTTCTGGTGTCCAGTATCGAATACTATTTAGATATGTACCTAAACCAAAAGGATCTAATAAACTTACTAAATTTTTGTTGTCAATATCTTGTGTTAAGGTTAACGTGATTAGATATGTAATGAATAAAATAGCTCCACCAGCATAGGCTAACATTACCCTTTTGGTCATACTAACCAAAGCAAAGAAAATACATCCTGCAAAGAAAAAGTTAGTCCAATACAGCATTAAAGTAGGTTGTATATAATACCAAAGATTAAAACTTGTAAAGCGTTCAGGTTCCTCATAGCCTGCATAAGGACCAATCATAAAACCCACAATTAATCCCAATTGCAATCCCAGACTTACCATAAGAAGCACAGTCATTGAACCAAAAAAGCGCCCTAGCAGATAGCCTTTTTCAGTAATGGGATAGGAGAAAAAGTAATTCTCTGTTTTATGCTCAATATCTCTATACACGGGAACTCCCATAATAGCACTTGCAAGCATAATACCAAAAATACTAAAAGTTGATAATATAGTGGCAATAGCGATAGGAGAGTTCACAAATACCTTCTCTGAAGCTGGACCATTTCCTCCAATAGCCATAATTAATCCAAACAACATTAGTATACCAAAGTAGGACCAAGTTGCAGGTCTTTTTAATCTATATCTGATTTCGAATAAGAATATTTCTTTAAACATAATTGAATAATTTTATGGAGTTAGATTAAACAATTATACTAAAGTGCTGTTCATGCGTGAAGTGATTTCAGCAAAATACACATCTTCTAAATTGGCTGCAAAGGACTCAAAAGAAGCATCTGGTTTGTTATCGCTCAAGACATGAATAACGGTTTTCCCAGCTTTCAAATGTGTAGAAATAACTTGTAAATCGGTTCTGTAATTTGCCAATTCCTCTTTTTCAATGGCTTTAGTCCATATTCTGCCTTTAACTCCTTCGGTTAATTCATTTGGATTTCCTTTGGTCACAACTTCGCCCAAACAAATAATGGCCATGTTATTACATAAGTTAGAAATATCTTCTACTATATGTGTCGATAAAATAACAATCGTATTTTCTCCAATTTCACATAATAAATTATGAAAACGATTCCTTTCAGCAGGGTCTAAACCAGCTGTAGGCTCATCCACAATAATTAATTTAGGATTACCAATTAAGGCTTGCGCAATACCAAAGCGTTGCTTCATTCCACCAGAATAGGTCCCTAAACTTTTATTTCGAACATCCCATAAATTGGTTTTGTTTAAAAGTGATTCTACTAATTCTTTGCGTTCGCTTTTATTTGAAATACCTTTTAAGGAAGCAATATGATTAAGCATATTATAAGAACTAACTTTTGGATATATCCCAAATTCTTGTGGAAGATATCCTAGAATTTTTCGAACTTCGGCTTTATCTTTTAAAATATCTAAATCACCTAAGATAGCTGAGCCGGAATCGGCTTGTTGCAAAGTAGCGAGCGTTCTCATTAAGGATGATTTTCCTGCTCCGTTAGGCCCTAAAAGACCAAACATTCCTTTCGGTATGTCTAACGTGATACCTTTCAATGCTTGAACACCATTTGAATAGGTCTTGCTTAAATTTTTGATTTTTAATTCCATAATTTGATTGATTTTTTGATTGATTAATGTTTTGAAAATAATTATTCTTTTGTTTTTAGTCTTACTATTCCACAACATGTTACAGTTTTATATCTCAAACATTATGTAATTTGATGAATATTTTCACTTTTATAATATCTAGAACAAGAATTTAAAATAGTTTTTTCATTATAGTTATTAAAAAAATGTTTCAATAAAATCATTCTTTTTTCTATCTATTTTCTTGTTTTTCGGCATAGTAATATAATACTCTTCAATTGAATTGTATTCAAATTTATTGATAATGAATGTTTTGAAATGTTTTTATAAGTAGTGAAATCTGAATTTGAATCAAAAAGTGGGTTGGGTGTTTTTTATGTTTTGTTCTAATGCCGTTTACGGTAAGACGGACATAAATTGGAAATTGCCCTTTAGCGATAAGATTCGATGAATAATTTGGTATATTGCAAAAGCAAAAACCCCGTAAATCATAAGACTTACAGGGTTTTGATACCATTTAGGATTTTTTTCTGCGGAGAAAGAGGGATTTGACTACCTATTTCAACGTATTATATAACAGCTCGTTACAATTGAATTTTTATTTGGGTAACCGATTTTACCCCCTTTTTAATCGTAAATAATTCATTTCATTTGTGAGTTGTAAATATACTCATTTGCAATGATATAGCAAATTAAAATTCAATAAACATTACTAAAAATTGAACAAGTTATTCAAGTATTTGATTGTCTACATCTTGATTAAAACTTGTTTTTATATTTATTCAATCTTAACCAAAAATCAAGTGAGTTACTTGTTCATATTTTATGCCACTATATGTACAGAACTCTTCAATCGTTAGAAACTCATTTTCGAGCTTGTTGAGGTCTTTTTTTATCTTTTGCATCAATCTAGTACTTTGACGATAACTCTTGCCTGTTATTCGTTGTATGTCCTTCGGATAGATGCATACCCTCTGATTATTCAATTTCATACTTTATCCATACCTTTGATATAGCTATGCCTTACTTCTGACGTGCAGAAATTTTTTTGCAATT
>CAZLEU010000099.1:0-10904 GCA_964558625.1 uncultured Flavobacterium sp. | reverse complement strand
AACGTTTAAATATTTAGAATATTGGATATCGTACTCTTATATAGATACCAAAAGAGATTACAAAAATTATTTAGCAAAGGTAACACCTAGTTTTGTAGCCGATCATACACTTTCATTGGTCGGAAAATATTGGATAGAGAAATGGAAATCACAATTGAGTATTACAGAAAGTATTGCTTCGGGAAGACCTTATAATAACCCGAATGAGATTGCTTTTATGGATAGTAAAACAAAATCGTATAACAGTTTGAGTATGAGTTGGGCGTATTTGCTTACGACTCAAAAGATTTTGTATTTGTCTGTTTCAAATGTTTTAGGAACACAAAATGTTAATGGTTATGAATATGCTACTAATAAAGTTGATGGCATATATAATAGAAGAGCACTAGTTCCAACGGCAGATCGTTTCTTTTTTGTTGGTTTCTTTTGGACCATAAGTGATAATAAGAAAGACAATCAGTTGAATAATTTGTAGAATAGTTAGTAATAAGTTTAAAGTAATATAATTGATTTATGAAAAATATGATTCTAATTTCGTTTTTAACAGTAAGCACTTTTGTATCTGCACAATTTAATCTAAAAGTTGAAGTTACCGGATTAAAAAGTAATAAAGGACAAGTTATGATTGGACTTTATAATTCTGAAAATGATTTTTTAAAGAAAACGTTTAAAGGTAATGTCGTTCTTATATCGGATAAAAAAGCGATAATTACTTTTTCCAATATTCCAAAAGGAGAATATGCTGTAAGTGTCTTTCATGATGAAAATAGTAATGGAAAGTTAGATTCAAATTTTTTAGGAGTTCCCAAAGAAGATTATGCAAGTTCCAATGGAGCAAAGGGTTTTATGGGACCGCCTAAGTACAAAGATGCTAAGTTTGTGGTAAAACAAGACAAAACGATTTCGCTAAAAATTTAATTAATATAACAATTCATCATCAAAAAACGACAGTTCGGTCAGAATAAGTTTTACAATAATCAAAAGCATTCTATTTTTACATCAGAATTAAAACATGTTCGATAACAATATCAAATTAAATAACAACTTTTAAAAATTAAAAATCATGACAAAAATTATCACATCATTCGTATTTTTTGTAGCAACAATAGTAACTGTAAACGCACAACAATTTGAACAAGGAATGGGAAAAGCATTCGGTTTATGGAAAGAAGGAAAATCGGCAGAAGCTTCGGCTATGTTCGAAAGAATTGCTTCGGCAGAAAAAAACAGTTGGCTGCCAAATTATTATGTTGCTTTAGTTAACACAACCGAAGCTTTCAATCCAGCTAACAGAGAAAAAGTTACTGCTTTACTTACCAAAGCGCAAGATGCTTTAGATATTGAATTGGTAAAAGAACCTAACAATGTTGAACTCATGGTAATGCAAGCTTTAATTCACACTGCTTGGGTAGCTTATGACCCAATGACAAACGGAATGAAATTATCGGGAACGATTATGGGGTTATATGGTAAGGCTACTGCTTTGGATCCAAAAAACCCAAGAGCAGCTTTTGGTAAAGCCGAATATGAAATTGGTGGAGCCAAATGGACGGGAGCAGATGTAAAAGCACTTTGTAAAGAAGTTGAGCAATCTATTGAACTTTTTACTAATTTTAAACCTCAAACGCCGTTTCATCCATCTTGGGGATTAGAAAGAGCACAAGAAGTATTGAAAAATTGTAGTAAATAGTTTTAGATTAAACAATTTATAGACAACCGAAGTTAAGTAGGAAAAGAGTTGTTGAATTGAAAATATATAAAAGTATGAATAAATTAATCAAAGAATTACCTAAGGCCATTATTATCTCTTTTATGATATTCTTGGCTCTATTAACAATTCGATTTCTGTCGGGTGAAACAGTAGCTTTTGACGCCTATTTAAAATCATTCTTTTTATATACCATGCTTTATGGATTAACACTTTTTTTTGCAAACGCAATTGTTTTTTTAGCATTAGATTATTATTTCAAAAACGACCGATTTACACCAAGAAGATTGCTAATAGGATTTGTTTCTTCTTTCATTGTTTCAATTTTCACCGTTTTTTTATTAAGAATTTTCGAGGATGTAGTCATTGAAGGTAAATCCTTTGATAAGTTTATTGCAGAAGAAACACCTGCTAATTATATAGTCTCTATTATTGTTACGATTGTTGTATCATTAGCCATGCATGCTTTTTATTTCTATAAAGCATATAACGAGAATAGAGTAAAAGAACAAAAAATTATTGCAGGAACGGCCAACGCAAAATTTGAGAGTTTAAAAAACCAAATTGATCCTCATTTCCTTTTTAATAGTTTGAATGTGTTGAGTTCATTGATAGAGGAAAATCCTGATAATGCGCAACGCTTTACAACTTCATTGTCTAAAATATACCGCTATGTTTTAGAACAAAAAGATAAAGAATTAGTTACAGTTAAGGAAGAATTAAGTTTTGCCAAAACGTACATGAATCTTTTGAAAATGCGATTTGAAAATAGTATTTCTTATGAATTGCCTGAAAATTATGATAATCCTGAGGCCAAAGTTGTTCCGTTGTCGTTGCAATTATTATTAGAAAATACAATAAAACACAATGTTGTTAGTGAAAATAAACCACTTCATATCAAAATTTATATAAAAGATAATTTTTTGGTTGTAGAAAACAATCTACAAAAGAAAGAAGTATTACAAGATAGAAAAGGAGTTGGATTGCAAAACATAGTAAGTCGTTATGCTATTTTAACGAACAGAAATGTATTGGTTAAACAATCTGAAAGTGAGTTTGCAGTGCATTTACCAATTTTAACTAAACAAATTACAGTTATGGAAACAATAAATTTATCAAACGAAAATAGAACATATTATAGAGCGAAGAAAAGAGTGGAGGAGCTTAAAGGTTTTTATGGAAACCTGCTATCCTATTGTATTGTTATACCGATTTTAATTTACACAAACTTAATGTATTCACCTCACTTTCAATGGTTCTGGTTTTCTGCTGGCGGTTGGGGATTTGGGTTAATAATGCATGCCCTAAAAGTTTATGGCTATAGTTCCGCTTGGGAAGAAAGAAAAATTAAGGAAATTTTAGAAAAAGAAACAACACAAAAAAATTGGAAATAATGGAAAAACTAACAGCAAATCAAGAAAATGACTTGATTGAAATGGCTCAAAAAAAAGTAAAAAAATTAAAAGATTTTTATATTCATTTGTTCTTTTACACCATAGGAATAACTGTTTTTGTTGCTAAAACATACTTTGGTGCACCATTAAATTTTTTCCCAATTCGTTACATCAACGGATTTGTGATGAGTGTTTGGACATTCTTTATGATTTTACAAATTTTCCAACTATTTTTTAGTGAGATCATTTTTGGAAAAAAATGGGAAGACCGAAAAATAAAAGAGTTTATGAATAGAGAAAATAACAATTTAAAATAAGAAATCATGGAAATATACGATAATGAAGACCAACGTTATTATGATGCTAAAAAAAGAGTAGATGAAATAAAAGGATTTTATGGAAATCTTGCTTCTTACATTGTTGTAAATATCTTTTTGATGGTGTTAAATCTTATAACTTCACCACAATATTTATGGTTTTTTTGGCCATTGTTAGGTTGGGGTATTGGTGTAGTTTTTCACGGGTTAAAAGCCTTTAGAATATCACCATTTCTTAATAAAGAATGGGAAGAACAAAAGATCAAACAATTTATGGAGGAAGAAAAAAGAAATCAACAAAAATGGCAATAAATAGTAATCATAATGCAAAAGATAAAATAATATGCAGGCTTTATACGGTTGTAATTATTATTTAATATAAATTTCAAAATAGTTAAATACTCAATATGAATATCATCATCATCGAAGACGAAAAACCAGCAGCAAGACTTTTACAGCGCAAAGTTGAAAAATTAGGTTTGCAGATTAACACCCTTTTACACTCCGTAGAGGAATCAATCAATTGGTTTCAAAATAATTCACATCCTGATTTGATTTTTCTGGATATTCAACTCTCTGATGGCTTGTCTTTCGAAATTTTCGAAGCAATCGATATAAAAAGTGCTGTAATTTTCACAACAGCTTATGATGAGTATGCTTTGCGAGCTTTTAAACTTAATAGTATCGATTATTTGTTGAAACCAATAGATGAAGATGATCTTGAGACTGCAATTTCCAAATTCAAAAATCAGTTTCAAAAAAATTCTATTGCTTCATTGGATTTTGAATTGATAAAAAAGATGCTCATTAATCCAATAGATAGAGAATATAAAAAGCGATTCACTATCAAAATGGGACAACAACTTAAGATGATTGGCATTGAGGAAGTGGAGTGTTTTTTTAGTGAAAACAAAGGTACATATTTACACACTTTCGACAATAGAGATTACTTGTTAGACAACACATTAGAACAATTAGAAACCGAATTGAATCCACAAGATTTCTTCCGAGTTTCAAGAAAATTTATCATTCCTTTGAAATCTATCAAGGAAATTCAACTTTACAGCAATTCACGTTTAAAAGTAATTTTACCAACCTATAAAGATGATGAGGTTATCGTTAGCCGTGAAAAAGTTGGTGATTTTAAAACGTGGTTAGGGTAGAAGATTCTAATTTATTTTTCATCTTCATCACCACAATAATCATTGTAATAATAAATCATTTCAGGAATCGTATCAACTTTAAATTCTTTTTTCTTTATTTTTTCTAATATAGCTGGGCAATCAGCAAAATATCTACTAGAACGTGCTTTGAAACTGAAATTTAATTTAGTGGCACTTTCTTCATTTTCTTTTTTCACATAATAGTCATTAGTAAATTTATATCCAGCAGTTGGCCCAAAATAAATACCAGTCTATGAATTAACACAAGCAATAACATCTAACTTTATGCCAAAATTTGATTCTTTATACAAGTTTACTTTTCCTTCTTCAATAACTTCCATTAAAATTGGTTTGGAGTATTTATCTGGTTTTACAAACATATATTTTTCTGAAAAACCATATCCAGTGAAAATTATTCCTTTTGTTACGTCATAATCCCATTCACTTTTTTGCTTTTTAAGTCAACTCTAAAATGGATTTTCTGATTTTTTATTTCTCCAAACCCTGCAATAGAAGTACTATCAAGAAAAAGAATTGTAGCTTCTCTTTCTTGACTGAAAGCGGTTAGCGCTAGTATAAAAAAAAGAGATAAGAGTATTTTTTTTTGAAAACATTTTTCAGATTTTAAATTTTCAAAATTCCTCTAAAACCTCTAGCAGCATAATACGATTCGGCGCCATTATGGTATACAAAAACTCTTCCAAATCGCCAATCTCCAAAAATGGCACCGCCAAGTTTTCTAACTTCTATGGGTGTTGCTAACCAACTTGAGGTTTTAGTGTCAAAATTTCCGTGTTTTTGTAGTTCATGGTATTGTTCTTCAGTTAATAGCTCAATTCCCATTTCTTTGGCAACATCTATAGCACTATTGACGGGTTTGTATTCTTTTCTTGATTCGAGTGCTTCTCGGTCATAACACAAACTTCTTCGCCCTTTTGGACTTTCTAACGAACAATCGCAAAAAATGTATTGGTTAGTATCAGTGTCAAAACCAATCACATCAGGTTCACCACCCGTCTTTTCCATTTCATTAAGAGACCAAAGTTTTTCTGGTTGTGCTTCTAATTTTGCTTGAACCTTAGTCCATTCTATATTATCATGTCTCTTTTTATTTTTTTCAAAACGTGATTGAAGGTTTGAAATTAATTCGATGGTTTCAATGTCTGAAAGTTTAATCATAAGAAAAAATATTGTTTACTATAAGTAATTCAAAGATATCATTTTTGCATAAAAAAACGCCCCAAATCAACTAAGTTTTGGGACGTTTTTGTAAAAACTAACGCAATCAATAACTTATGATATCTCCTGAACCTGTTACTTTTGAATCAATAGTTTCAGGTTTTGACTTGTAATAAATGTTGCCACTACCTGCTACCGAAGCATTGAGTTTGTTGACGCAATTTACTTTTAAATCGCCCGAACCAGCCACAGAAGTATCTGCATTTTGTGCGACTAGTTTGGTGCAGCTCAATTCACCAGAACCAGCTACTTTGGCTTCCAATTCTTCTGTAGTTCCCGAAATCTTCAAATCACCCGAACCAGCAAGAGAAGCTGTAACATTTTTGGAGTTTACAGAAAAATTTCCATCGCCAGAACCAGTTAATTTAATTTCAAAATCGGTTGCTACAATGGTATCTTTGCTTATAATTTCTCCTGACCCCGTAAACATAATTGCGCTAATTTTTTCAAATGGAACAGTAATAACGATTTTTGAATGGTAAGAATAGTTCTTGTTTTTTTCAAAATATATTTTGAGTGTATTTCCAATAACTTCTGTAACAATATGATTGATTATGTTTTCATCACCCGAAAGTGTAATAGTACCTTCCTTTCCAGCGACTAACTCCACTTTGAAAGAACCGCTTGCCGCAATTTCGTCATACGATTCGGTTGTTCGAGTAACAGTAGTTTCAACACCACTTCCCTTAATTTTTTCACCATCCCAATTTTGAGCATTTGCTATAGAAATACCCATAAAGACTGTTAGTAATACTATTTTCTTCATAATTTATTTAGTTAAAAGTTGAACGCTTCCGTAATTGGTTGTTATGTTAATTGCAGCTTTCCCTTGACTTATATGATAACCAGAATACGATTTAGAGGAGTTTTTTTCTGATTTTTGAGTATATTTTAGTCCCAATTCCTCTTTCAAAGAGCCATAACCAAGATTTATATCAAAGTTGAAGGCAAAATCGTGACTACAAGTTATTTTTGAATTGGTGTAATTCCCATTTATTGCGATAGCATCGGTTTTATTAGATGCCGAAAATTGAATATCGCTATAATTTGAACTTATGTTAATGGTATTTCCGATTTCGCCCAGTTTTAATGTTAGATAATTTCCATCAATTGCAATTTTTTGAATAGAATTTGCTTTTACCTTGGTATAATTAGATGATAAATTTAAACCGCCAATATTTTGAAAGTTAAACGTATTGTAGTTTCCATCAATATTAATTGAATTTACTTTTTGAAAATCAACATCCGAATATTGACTTTCTAAATTCAGTTTATCAATAGTATTTATCGATGAATTTGAAGAGTAGGCAATACTTATATTGTTGTTTTTGTTATTAAATTGACCAAGAATGATACTTCCATAATGACAAGTAATATCAGAACTTCCATAAAGTTTTTCAACCGAAATATTTCCATATTTGTTGGTTAAATCAATGCTGCCGTTTCTTGGAATTTTCACGGTATAATTTATTTCGTAACTTATATTGCTACTTTTCCATTCTTTGGTTGTAAAAATTGTTTTGGCAGAAACTTTACTTAATGTAGCATTGAAATCGACATCAATAGTATTGATTCTTTCATTGATTTTCTTTTCATTAGAACCAGAAACCTTAATATTCACTTGGATTGAGATCTTGCTTTCATCCCACAAGTATACATTTACATTTCCATACGAATTAGTAATGTTTACTTGAGCATCATCATTAACAGAGTAGGTTTTTGAAATTGTTTTTTCCTTATTATATGCATGATTTTCATCATTAATTCCAAAAGAGAATACAGGAAATAAAACAAATAAAAAAGCTATTTTAACTATGGTTTTCATTAACTTCAGTTTTTAGTTTATTGATCATTTCGACTTGGTCCACCACCGATTTTATAAAAGAAATTCGGGTTTGCATATTGGTAATCATGGCATAAATTATTTGTTTGTTTTCGCCATTTTTCATTATTTCTTGTTTTAAGTTTTCATAATCTTTTTCCAATGCTTCCATTTGTTGCATTGCATCATTTATGAGCGTTTTATTTTGAGGTGTTTCTTTTTTCTTAAGCATTTCAAGTTCAGCATTTAGTACAGACGAAAAATAGTCGTGTGTTTCTTGAACTTGAGGCGAAAAAGTTACCTCTTTCTTATTTTCAGAAGTATAATTTAGATATAGAAATCCGAAACCAAATAAAAGCGATGCCGCAATTGACAACGGAATCCAATTTCTTTTTTTCTTAGGATGCTTTTTTTTAAGTTTATCCAAAAATCGCTTTTCATGACCTTGATTTGGCGTTTCAAAATCCCAATTATCCTCTTTTTTAAATATATCTTCTATAGTAGTATTGGTATTCATATGACATTTAATTTTGTTCTCAAACTTTCTTTTGCTCTACTCATCATCGTTCTACAGTTATCATAACTTATATTTAGTATTTGTGTAATTTCTTCTAAATCATAGCCTTCTATAAAAAATAAGGTTAAAATGATTTTATAATTAGGCTTCAAACGTTGCATTGTTTTCAAAACCACTTCAGCTTTTAGTTCACCATATGAAAAAGTATCATCATTGTTATCATCTTCAATATTAGAATTTTCATCCAGCGTTTCAATTTGATACTTAGCTAATTTTTTATATTCATCAATACTATTATTTAGTACAATCTTCTTCAGCCAGGCACCAAAAGTTACTTTTCCACTATACGAATCTAACTTGGTAAACGCTTTTAAGAAACTTTCTTGCATAATATCTTCTGCCAATGCATAGTCATTAACAATTCTGAAAGCCACATTAAACATTGCTTTATAATATTTATTATAAATTATTAGTTGCGCTTTTTCATTGTTCTCTTTGCACAGATTGAGAAGAATAGCAATATCTACTTCTTGGTTTTTCAAACGTTTTTGGTTAGTTAATCTATATAAAAGACAATTGTATTTTTAGAATGTTACAGTTTTAGAAAATAATATTTATAAAAATAAAAAATCCAGACGACTTATCTGGATTTGGATACATTATAAATTTCAATTTTTTATTTAAAAATAAGAAAAACGATGATTGTTTTCTATTTGTAACAAACTTTCATAAATCAATTTGATTACATTTTCTACATCATCTCTATGAACCATTTCTACAGTAGTATGCATATAACGCAATGGTAATGAAATTAAAGCAGATGCTACACCACCATTACTATATGCAAAAGCATCAGTATCAGTTCCAGTGGCACGAGAAGTGGCATGACGTTGAAAAGGAATTTTATTTTTCTCAGCCGTGTCCACAATCAATTCTCTAAGTTTATTCTGAACAGCTGGTGCATAAGCAATGACAGGGCCTTTCCCCATATGCAATTCACCTTCAATTTTCTTATCAATCATTGGAGTCGTGGTATCATGACAAACATCAGTTACTATAGCAACATCAGGTTTAATCGTTTGTGTAATCATTTCTGCACCACGTAGCCCAATTTCTTCCTGAACAGAGTTTACAACATATAACCCAAAAGGAAGTTTCTTTTTATTTTCCTTTAATAGTCGAGCAACTTCAGCAATCATAAATCCGCCCATCCTATTATCAATTGCTCTGCAAACAAACTTATCATTATTCAAAATCATAAATTCATCAGGATACGTAATGACACAACCCACATGAACCCCTAATTTTTCAACTTGTTCTTTTGTTTCACATCCACAATCAATAAAAATATTAAATTGGGTAGCAGCTTCTTCCTTTCCACGTCCACGAGTGTGAATCGCTGGCCAGCCAAAAACACCCTTTACAATTCCTTTTTTGGTATGAATATTAACGCGTTTAGAAGGAGCAATTTGATGATCAGAACCACCATTACGTATAACATATATAAGACCATTATCAGTAATGTAATTTACATACCATGAAATTTCGTCAGAATGTCCTTCAATCACAACTTTATATGGAGCATCAGGATTTATAATTCCAACAGCAGTGCCATATGTGTCCGTTATAAAAGTATCAACATAGGGTTTTAGATAATCCATCCAAAGCTTTTGCCCTTCACTTTCATATCCTGTAGGAGAAGCGTTGTTTAAATATTTTTCCAAAAAAGAGATGGATGATTTTGTAAGTATTGATTTTGTCGCCATAAAATATTTTTTTGCTAAAATATAAATTTGGCATTACACTTGTTATATATATTGTATAATTTTGGAAAATAATTACATGTTTATGGGCATTATAAAGTATATTGTTTTTTGCTTAGTTGTTTCTTTTACGGTTAACGCACAAGTTATCGAGAAAGATACAACCAAAATGGGCTACGATATCAAAGATATTGATACACTATCCAACGAACCAATACAGTTAGACGAAATACTAGTATACAAGGAAAAACTCGATCCCGAAGCAAAAAAACAATACCTATTATTAAGAAATAGAGTATACAAAACATATCCTTATGCCAAAATCGCATCTGAAAGACTAACCATACTAAAAAAGAATATGGATAAACTCAAAACAGAAAAAGAGAAAAGAAAGTATTTCAAAATCGTAGAAGATTACATGGAAAACGAATTTGAAGCCCAACTCAAAAAACTTTCTCGCAAACAAGGTCAAATTTTGGTTAAGTTAATACACCGTCAAACAGGTTTTACAACCTATTCACTTATCAAAGACTATAAAAGTGGCTGGAAAGCATTTTGGTCTAACAATACAGCAAGATTATTCGACATAAATCTCAAAACCAAATACGCACCATATCAAGTCAATGAAGATTTTCTTATCGAAAGTATCTTGTACCGTGCCTTCAATTCAGGTAGATTAGTAAACCAACCACCGGCCAATCCAGTCGATTATGACGAACTGTATGAGCATTGGCAACAACTCGCTGTAAAAATTAATAAATAGTTTTTTAGGAGCTATTCGCGCTTTTTGTTCCAATCTTGCCCAAACTTGGCAATTTTTCTAAGTTTTAAAAGGAGCTTCCGTTGGTCGCTCTTTCAAAAACGAGAAAAATAAGCCAATTTAGGTCAAGGATTTCTACTACAATCACGGCTATCAGTATCTGTTTTCAAAACAAATTGATGTTAAATAAAGAAAATTTATTTTCCAAAAACCGCATATTC
>CAZLEU010000098.1:0-11005 GCA_964558625.1 uncultured Flavobacterium sp. | reverse complement strand
TATTTTTCCAAATAATTTTGAAATAAATCACAGCCTGCTTTGGAATACAATTTATGATTATAAAAACATAAAAATAGCCTTTGGAACAAAATGGTATACTGGAAAACCTACAACTTTTCCTAAGAACTCAACAAGTTATATAACTACACAAGAAATTGAATACCAATCTCCAAATGCAAATAATATCAAAAATTATTTTCAGGTTAATTTTTCAAGTTCATATGTGATAAGAATGAAAGAAAAATCAAAATTACTAGTAGGATTTTCGATTACAAACTTGTTAAATAGAGATAACTTAACAAATACATATTATAGAATAAATAAAAACACAAACACTATTGAGGAAGTTAACAATAGTGCATTAAAGCTGACGCCAAATGCATTTGTTAGGTATTTTTTCCACTAATTAAAGGCAAACTTTAGGTTGACATAAGGTTAACACATTGTTTTTTAACAATTTTTTTGATTTTAATTATTTATATTTGTTCAAAATAAGAAAAATGGTTCGTTTTTTAATAGTATTGCTAATCGCAACATCAAATTGCTTTGCACAACAAAAATCTATTTTTGATGTAGCGCGCAGTGGAACATTGCAAGAAATTGAACAGCTTTACTCCCAAAATAAAAATTGTATAAACGAAATTAACGAAAACGGATTTAGCCCATTGATTTTGGCTTGCTACAAAGGAAATTCCGAAATTGCCAAATTCTTAATCGAAAAAAAATCAAATATCGATTATGTTTCAGATGAAGGAACAGCTTTAATGGCAGCAATTGTGCGAAGAAAAAATGAATTGGTAAAGTTGTTATTAGAAAATGGAGCCAATCCGAATTTGAGCAATTTGCAAAAAACAACAGCCTTAATGTATGCAGTTCAGTTTAAAAATATAGAGTCAGTAAAATTACTTTTACAGTATAAGGCAGATAAAACAATCGTAAACAAAGATCAAAAAACGGCTTTTGAAATAGCTGTTTTTACCAACGATGAAGAAATAATTAACTTATTAAAATAATAACTAACCAATAAATCAATAACTTATGAAGAAAATTACTTTATTATCCCTACTAATGCTAAGTTCATTGGGCTTTGCCCAATTCACAACAGGTACAGTTTCTTTAACAGGCTCAACAAGAACAATCAAGATCGATACTAATGCCACAACTGTTACAATGACACTTACTGGGGACAGCACACACTGGCTTGGAATAGGTTTTAATGGTTTTTCAATGTTTGAAGTAACCGATATGTTTATATGGAATTCAACAGCTAATAGAGATTATACTCCATCGGGAATTCATTCTGCTCCTAGTCCAGATGCAACACAAAGTTGGACAATAGTTTCTGACAATGTTGTTTCTGGTGTCAGAACAGTAGTTGCTACTAGACCATTAGTTTCTACTGGAGATTATACTTTTTTGAATAATAATAGCCCTATAAACATAATTTTTTCTGAGGGGTCTACAACCACTTTAGCTTATCATGGAGATAATCCACATGACACACAAACATTACAAAGAACACAACTTGGCGTAGAAGATTTTTCTTTAAACGCTTCTTCGGTTTATCCAAATCCTTCTAATGGAGAATTTATAGTTTCCACTAAAACCAACTTGACCGAAATAAACGTATATAGCCAAACAGGTGCTTTAGTAAAAACAATTAAATTAGAAGATGCTAAGGATAGTACGAACATTACTGTTAATGGATTACAATCTGGTGTATATTTAATTGAACTAAAAAACGACTCTGACAAATCCTGGAAGAAAGTTATTGTAAATTAATAAAATATGACAAAAAAAACTAAAATAGTTTTAGCATCAATTCTAGTATTAGGATTGGTGCTTTTTGTTACCTATAAAATCATTCTAACATCAGGTGCAAGAGATTTAGAAACTGAAAAAACTGAATTTACAGTTTCTACAAAAGAAATTATAAATGAATTTGCAACCGACACAAGCGCAACTACCAAATATTTAAACAAAGCAATAGAAATAAAAGGGGTTGTTACTCAAGTTGAAGAGAAACAAATCATTCTTGATGGCGTAGTTATTTGTGCAATGAAAGACGTGATATCTCCTGAAAATAAAGATAAAGTAATTACTGTAAAAGGTAGATTCTTGGGTTATGATGATCTTATGGGTGAACTTAAATTAGACGAGTGTTCAATTATTAAATAAACTTATGAAAGTTACTAAAATACTATTTTTAATACTATTCTTATCATTTGACGTCTCTTTCGCTCAAGATGATCTGCTAAATGAACTAGATTCTACTAGTTCAAACAAAAAAGAAATTGAAATTGCAGCATTCAAAGGGTTACAAGTTTGTAATATGCAGTCAACCAAATTAGCTGCAAAAGGCGAATGGTATTTTTTGGTTTCACATAGATTTGGAGACTTAACAAACGGATTGGATAATTTCTTTGGATTAGACAATGCCTATACCAAATTGGGTGGTTTATATGGAGCAACAAGTTGGTTAACACTAGGAGCATCAAGACATACATACAATAAAACGTATGAACTAACTGCCAAATATAAGCTTATGAACCAAGAGATAAATGGTTTTCCAGTAACAATTGTTGGATTTAACTCAATGGATATTAATACACTTCTTTCTAAAGACTTATATCCAGGGTTGTCAGGTAATAATAGACTAGCCTATACTTCTCAACTATTGGTTTCAAGAAAATTTTCAAATTCCTTATCACTAGAAATAAATCCTATTTGGGTTCATAAAAATCTATATGATATAACAACCGAAAAAAGAGATCAATTTTTGCTAGCAACTGGAGGAAGATATAAAGTTTCAAAAAGAATTAGTTTAAATATGGAGTATGCTGCAAGAATAAGTGAACCAGATGTTAAAACCTTCCAAAATCCATTAACAATTGGAATGGATATTGAAACGGGTGGTCACGTTTTTCAATTAGTTTTTTCTAACAGTCAAGCTATGAACGATGTTGCTTATTACACTAATGCATTGGGTAAATGGAATGATAAAGGCATCTTTTTTGGATTCAATATGTACCGTGTTTTTTAATTTATATTACTATGAAATTTATATCAAAATATATAGTCGTTTTTATGGGAGTAGTTGCTCTTGTATCGTGTGAATCAAATACATATTCAGAAATCGAAGGTGATACCGTAATTACCAATCCAACTTATCAAAAAAATATTAAACCCATAATTGATGCTAACTGTATAACGTGCCATAATAATGGTACTGGAATTGGAGGTTTCCCATTATTAACCTATGAAGATGTTAGATTAGCCACTGAATCTGGTAATTTAATTTTCCGAATAGAAACAGCAACTGGTGAGCAATCTATGCCTTTCAATGCACAAAAGTTAAGTCAATCAAAAATTAATCTTATTAAACTTTGGGCTACTAATGGTTTTCCTAATTAATAAAAAAATAACATGAAAAAACGAAGCATCTTTTTTATCCTTTTACTATCAACCGTATCTGTCTTTTCACAAAAATTGACAACTCGATCTGGCGAAATTAAATTTGAAGCATCAATGCCTGCTCTTGAGGAAGTTGCAGCAAAAACTAATAGTGCATCTTGTGTTTTAGATCAATCAAATGGTGATATTGCAGCATTGGTTTTAGTAAAATCATTCAAATTTAAAGTTCCTTTGATGGAAGAACATTTTAATGAAAACTATATTGAATCCTCAAAGTTTCCAAAAGCAACTTTCAAAGGCAAAATAATAAACTATGACAAATCTAAAACAGGGAAAACAACCTATGATTTGGAGGGTGATATGACAATTCATGGTGTCACTAAAAAAGTTCAGACCAAAATTTTAGTTGAAAATAAAAATGGAAAGGTAGAAACTAAAAGCAGTTTTTCGGTAAAAGCGGAAGATTATAATATTAAAATACCCAATTTGGTAAAAAATAAAATTGCCAAAAATGTAACAATTGATTGCTTCTTTTCATTAGTTGCAAAATAACTAATTTATTATTTTAAATAGTTCAATTGTATAACGTACTTTACCGTCATTTGTAGTGATTATTTCTTCTTCAAATGGATAGTATTGACTATTGGTCGCTTTTAAAACATACTTGGTGTTGGGTTTTGCTTTCAGAATAAATTCTGTTTTATTACTTGACACCAATTCTGCTACTTTTGTACCTTTCTTATCTAGCAAGACAACATTTGTATTAGGCAAAGGATTTTTAGTGTTTTTATCAATCACATTTCCCTGAACAAAGAAATTCATTTCATTTTTTGTTCTCTTAAATGAATACAGATTTGTATTTCCATTTTCTCTATTAGAAGTCATATAACCTGTATCGGTTTCATCTGAAACAGAAAATCCAAAGTCATCCCAATTACTATTTATTGTGCCACCAAGATTTAAGACATTCTGATATTCTTTCCCAAAAACATCACACATATAAACATCATGTCCACCCATTCCTTGATGACCGTTTGAAGAAAAGTATAATACTGAACTGTTGTCGGATATAAAAGGATAAATCTCATCTTGAATAGTATTTACGCCTTTTCCAAGATTAACAGGATTGCCATATGTTCCATCATCATTGACTGTAACATAAAAAATATCAAAACCTCCTATTGAACCTTCTCGATTACTAGAAAAATATAGTGTTTTTCCGTCACGGCTCAAGCATGGACTTTCTGTAGAAAATGTTTTATCACAAAACGGTAATTTTATTCCTTTTGTCCAAACACCATTAATAAGTTCAGCTTTATAAATTGATTTATTAGCAAAATGTATTGAAGTTGCTTTTGTCTTTTTGTCATTAGTTCTAGAAAAATAAACTACCTTCCCATCGGTAGTGAAAGTCGGAGAACTTTCATGTAATTTTGAATTTATCTCTTTTGAAAATGATTGAGAATCGATTATCAAACCAATTTTATTTATATCAGCAATAACCAAATCATAGTTTGATTCTACACTACCAACATAATTTGGATTTGAAGCCTTTTTTGCAGAAGCATAAATTACTTTATTACTATCAAATAAACTTACTCCAAAATCACCATTGGTATTGCTTTTTGACATCATTTGGATATCATAGGCATAGGGAACAAGCGATTTTAAATTATATAAAAAATTAGGAGTTATTATGTTATACTTTAGATACATACTCATAATGGGATCTGATTTGGTATAATCTCCCACTCTCATCAAAGCTTGCGCATAATTGAAATAATTTTGTGGCTGTAACAAATCTTCGTAGTTGGCAATTAACTTTGCATAAGTTTCAACTGCTTCTGAAAGCTGATTTGTATATAGAAAACTGTCGGCTAGATTAGATAAAACAATATAAGACTCCGCTTGTTTTTGATACTCAATTGCTGCTTCAATATATTGTTTATTAGCAAAGTATTTATCTGCCTTTTTTGTACTATTATTTTGAGAAATCCCTTGAAAAATAAACCCAATTAGTAATAGAAAAGTGTAAAGTATCTTCATTTGCATTTTACGATAAAAATCAACTATAATATTAATCAAAAACTATTGTATAAAGTTTAAAATACTTTTTTGTTACAAACAAAATTATCAACACTTTAAACACAATTATTTTCTTTTTTCAATATAATTTTCAATATTATATACAACAATTACATCCTTTTGATTAATGTATAGTTGTTTGCGATTATCTTGTTTTTTACGAGTAATTATTGAAATTGTAAAAGGCATTTTATCGGTATCTTCACAAATGAAATTATAAATCAAATCGTTTTCATTTTCTTCTTTTTCGGCATATTCAACTATATTATATAATTGTACTTCTTGAGAGTAAACAATAATTCTATTCTTATTGGTATCGAGTGATATAATTATATTTGTTTTTTCCAAATCAGACCATTTACCCCAAGTTCCTTTGGGTGTTTTCTCCATTACACTAAAACCTGTTGTGATAAACTTATATGTTTGAGAATACCCAATTTGGCTTGTAATAAGAAAAAAAAATGCTGCTATTATTAACTTAAATTTCATTATTGTATGTTTATATTTTAGGAAAGTTATTTTTTACCCAATTAAATTCTGAAACCATTTCATCAATTATTTCTTTTACTGGTTTAATTTCATTTATTAATCCAGCTATTTGTCCAATTTCCAATTCTCCTTCAACTAAATCTCCTTCAAACATTCCTTTTTTGGCTCTAGCTCTACCTAGCAACGTCTTTAGTTCATCTGTTGTTGGACATTTAGTATATAACTCTTGCAAATCATTGAAAAATTTATTTTTGATTAATCGTACTGGTGCTAACTCTTTTAAAGTCAACAACGTATCACCTTCTTGAACTTCAATAATAGTATTCTTAAAATTATCATGAGCCGAAGATTCTATAGAAGCAGCAAATCTACTTCCAACTTGTACTCCGTCTGCTCCCAAGACCATAGCTGCTAGCATTCCTCTTCCTGTTGCTATTCCACCTGCTGCGATTAATGGGATTGAAATCTTACTTTTTACTATTGGAATCAAAGTTAGAGTAGTCGTTTCTTCTCTTCCATTATGACCGCCTGCTTCAAAACCTTCGGCCACAACTGCGTCTACACCCGCTTCTTGTGCTTTTAGGGCAAATTTAGAACTACTCACTACATGTACAACAATTATGCCTTTCTCTTTTAGATGTGTTGTCCAAGTCTTAGGATTTCCCGCCGAAGTAAAAATAATTTTAACCCCTTCATCTATACATATTTGGATTATCTCCTCAACATTAGGATACAACATAGGAATGTTTACTCCAAAAGGCTTGTTAGTTGCTTTCTTGCATTGTTGAATATGCTCTCGTAAAACATCTGGATACATAGAACCTGCTCCTATTAGACCTAGTCCACCTGCATTACTTACTGCACTTGCTAGTTTATAACCTGAATTCCAAATCATTCCGCCTTGAATGATCGGATATTGGATATCAAAAAGTTGAGTGATTTTATTCATTCTTAATTCTTACTTATTTTCCCTATTTTAGAAAAATTATTGGCTTCGATTTTATATATATAAACACCCGATTCTAGGTTTTCTAAAGCAATTTTTGAATTATTATCTGGCAGCATATCATATATAACCATTTGCCCCAAAGAATTATAAACCGAAATGGTAGCTTTTTTTAAAACGTTTGGAAATTGAATAGTAATAAAATCATTTGTAGGATTTGGATAAATCGCAAAATCATTGGATTCATTGGATACTAATCCCAAAGTTCCATTAATAAGTGCTTGATTGAAATTTGGAATTCCATAACCTTTATCATAATCAGGATTTGAATATTGACTTGAAGATTCTTTTATTAATTGAATCAATTCTGCATTCGTTTTAGTAGGCAATGCTTGCCACAAACTAGCCACCATGCCTGCTGTTATTGGACCAGAGAAAGAAGTTCCGTTTGCAGTAACAATGTTTCCACTTGTATTTGACAAAACACTGGCTACACCTTGAGCTACAACATCTGGCTTTACTCTACCATCAAAAGATGGTCCTCTTGAGCTAAAACTGGCAATATTTCCAACTGAATTTACAGCACCTACTGTAAGAGCATTTGTTGCATCAGCAGGAGCAGAAATATAATACCAATCATTATTACCTGAATTTCCAGCAGAATTTACCGAAATAATTCCTCTAGTAAAAGCAGCATTAACACCTTTAGAAATAAAGGTTGTCGTCCCATTCATATCTTCATAAGTATGATTATACGCCGGATTGTCAAATTCTGTATAACCTAAAGAAGTATTAAAAATATCTACTCCCAACCTATCTGCTTCCTCAGCAGCTTCAACCCATAACGATTCTTCTAGAGGTTCCTCATTGGCTCCATCTTCGGTTATGAACAGATAGTAAGCAGCATCTGGTGCGGTTCCTACAAGTTGATTGTCAACATAACCACCCATTGTAGACAGAACCATAGTTCCATGTGAAATTCCAGTGTAAAAATTTGGATTACGATTAACATAATCATATCCTCCAAGAATTTTATTATTATCTCTTAATCTAGCAAAAGGAGCTGCAGTATCAACACCTGGGAAACCACCATCCATGACCGCTATTATTTTTCCTTGACCTGTGAAATTTTGTTGATGTAATAAATGACCATTCAACATTTGGATTTGATTAGCCGAATTTCCATAATTAAAATTCACTAATGTTTCCATTACTTTGTTAATTTTTCTTTTTTCAGGTATTTCAAAACTTGGGTTGGATTTATTCAAACCAATGTTTGCATAATCAATAGAACTTACAAAGGGAAGATTTGATAAAGCTTGAATATCTTGATATGAATTACCTCTAACATGTACACAATTCATCCACTTTGATTTGGCCAAAACGGTTATTCCAGTTGCGGCTTCGACCTGATCAATATAGGGCTGATGAACAGGGACATCCATAATATCTAATGCGATTCCTTGAGCAGTTCGTCTATCTAGTGATCGTTGTGTAAGCATTGTTAATGGATTATCCAAAAAGGCTTGAGCATTAGGCTTACCATTAAAATAAACCCATGCATCTTCCTGAGCAATCGCAGAAAAACCAATAAAAAGTAAACTTAAAAGTATATAATTTTTCATAATTTCTAATTTTGTTTGTAAATTTATGAAATTACTCCCGAACCAACTAATTCATCTTCAATATTCCACGCAACAAATTGCCCTTCAGTAATTGCGGATTGTGGTTCATCGAACAATACATAAAGTCCAGATTGAAATTGATATAAAGTTGCTTTTTGTAATTCTTGTCTGTAACGAATTCTCGCCATAACTTCCATTTTTTCTCCGTTACTCAATGCCAAATCTTCACGAATCCAATGAATTTCTGATGGTTGTACTCGCAATGCATTTTTATATAATCCTGGATGATTATGACCTTGTCCAGTATAGATTGTATTGGTTTGAACATCGGTAGCTATAATAAATAAAGCTTCTTTTGTGCCTCCTACATTCAATCCTTTTCGTTGTCCAATAGTAAAATAATGAGCTCCTTGGTGTTTACCTACGACTTTTCCTATTAGAGGATTATATTGTATTGACGCTGACTCAAAAATGAGTTGTTCTTCTAATGAATTGAAAGTTGGTTTTTCCAGCGAATATATAGCATCATTAGCCTCAATTTCTATTATAATTCCTTCTTTTGGTTGCAATTGTTGTTGCAAAAATTCGGGCAAACGCACTTTACCAATAAAGCACAAACCTTGTGAATCTTTCTTTTCTGCTGTAACCAAATCAAGTTTGGTTGCAATTTCTCGAACTTCAGGTTTTGTCAATTCTCCAATTGGAAACAATGATTTACTCAATTGCTCTTGAGATAGTTGACAAAGAAAATATGATTGATCTTTGTTTCCATCTTTTCCTGCAAGTAACTGAAACGTTTGTTCACCATCTTTATTGATAATCCCTTTTCTACAATAGTGACCAGTTGCAACATAATCGGCTCCAAGACCCATTGCAATTTTCATAAAAACATCAAACTTGATTTCGCGATTACACAAAACATCTGGATTTGGAGTTCTTCCTTTTTCATACTCAGAAAACATATAATCCACAATTTTTTCTTTGTATTGTTCACTTAAATCAACTGTTTGAAATGGGATTCCGAGTTTTTCGGCTACTAACAATGCATCATTGCTATCTTCAAGCCATGGACATTCGTTAGAAATAGTAACAGAATCATCATGCCAATTTTTCATAAAAAGACCTATTACATCGTAACCTTGCTCCTTTAAAAGATAAGCAGCTACACTCGAATCCACTCCGCCCGAAAGTCCAACGATAACTCGTTTCATAATAATTATTAATTGAAAAAAAACAAAGGTAAAAAACTAGATTTTAATTGAATAAAAAAAGACTGCTATTAACAGTCTTTTATATATTTGAAAATGTATTCTAATTCTTGACTAATTTTCTAGTCAAAGTTTCATTTTCTGAAATTAACTTTAAAAAATAAATTCCATTTGATAAATCATTGACATTTATTGTAAAGTCCGAGTTACTATTAACTGCTTTTTCTTTTACAATTCTTCCATTATTATCAACTATGGTATAACCCGTCAATTTGACATCCTTTTTATTTGAAACTAAGAGAACATCCTCAACTGGGTTTGGAGAAATTGAAATTTCATTTAAGGAAAAAGAATTTGTGCTTAGTGCTGTACCCGTAACTTCAATATTATCAATACTCACTAAATTTCCATTAGTGTAATTATTAACCCATGCTAAATAAATAGTTTCGCCAGTATAATTACTCAAATCAATTATTGTTGGTGTTGTTTGAGATATAGGAATATTAGGATTCGATGTAGAAGTATATAACACATTAAAGCTTGGTTTGGCAGTATCTGTTGTTGAAACCTTTACATCAAAATTGTCTGCATAGGGCGGAACATCATGCGACCTAGCATTGAAAGAAAGAGAAACAGTTCCACCAAAATAATCTGCTAAATCAATTGCAGGTGTAATCATCCATCTATCAGCTTGCGCTATGGATGTAAACCAAGATGTAGAGGAAGCTACATAATTTGGAGTTTCATTATTCCATTCAATAATTCCCCATGATTCATTAAGAAATGTTGCTTGGTATGTTCCAAAAGGTGTATTTGAGTCGTTGTAAAGTGTCCAACCTAATGCATTAAGGTTTGTAAGTTCCTGAAAGTCTTCAGAAAAAATTGTTGTTTGTGACTTAATGCTAAAGGGAAAACAAAAAAATAAAGTAAAAAATAATACTACTTTCTTCATGAATTAATTGATTTTTCCAAAAATAGAAAAAAGATGTCTTTTAAAAATTATTTTTTGTCTTTTTTTACCTTTTTAGGATAGCTCATGTTTTCCTCGCTTACCAATTTTCCTTGTTCATAAAATTGCCAAATTCCATTTTTTTTCCCATTTTTGAATTTACCTTTTGCAACAATATTTCCCTCAGGATCTCTAAAAATTGCTTCTCCATGAAATTCTCCTTTAACATAATTGGATTCTTCTAATATAACTCCATTTTCTGTTATTTTTTTATAAGCACCTTCTTTCA
>CAZLEU010000097.1:0-11011 GCA_964558625.1 uncultured Flavobacterium sp. | reverse complement strand
CACCATTAATAATATCACTAGAGTTTGTATAGGTTTGTATTAATTGCATTTTGGCAGCTTCATAATTTTCAAAATCTTTAATTTTCAATGCTTTTCTTGCAGATTTTTCATAGAATATAATGGCGTTTTTATTTTCATTATTCAAATAATAGTAATAACCTTGATTCAAATCTCCTAAAACTTCACATTTTGGGCAAGAATTATCATTATTTAATTTATAAAGCTCTTTGATATTTTTTTTTGATTCTTCAATATTTGAATTCAACGTTATTTGTAGTAAAGTATGATAAGCAATCGCTTTTTCATCCTTAGCTATTTTTGAAGCTATAACCTTTTTTAAAGAATCTATGGTTTTCTCATTTTGTCCAGACGTAAAACATGAAACAAAAAACAGTAGAAGTAAAATAGTTTTTTTCATAATGCAAAATATTGGTAAGTAAATCTATACAATTTTACACAATAATTTACAGTTAGATTATAAAATTTGTAACATTTTATGGTTACATAGTTATCATATTAAAAACAATAACTCCCTAAAATAAAGAAAAATAGATTTTAGTAATAGCCAATATTCTGATTCAATTCTATTCCGCTCTTCATAAAATTTCCGCTTCCGCGAGCTACTTCACGATTTTTTTCGTCATACAAAATAGCGTCAGCAATAAAGAGATTTTTGGATTTGAATTTTAGTTCGCCAACTGCTCTTATTTTTCCGAGTTTCACTGGACGAAGTATTTGAATATTGAAAGAAGTTGTATAAACAAAAGAATCTAAAATTATTGAATTTACTGCAAAATATGCAGCATCGTCCAACATTTTGAAATAAACTGAACCATGCAACGAATTTCCAGCATGAAAATATTTTGGTTCTACTTGCATTGAAATCTCAGCTTTTTCTGAGGTGACTTCAATTTGTACAGAATCATAAAGTTCTATATTTATCAAACCTGATAGATACATATTTTGAAGTTTCTTGAAATGTTCTTGATGTGACATAACTCAAATTTTTTCTTGCAACGCCTTTATTTCATCACGCAATTTAGCAGCCTGTATAAAATCTAATTCTTTAGCCGCTTTTTCCATTGCCTTTCTAGCATCACGTATTTTCTTTTCAATTTCAGGTTTGGATAAATACAAGCTTTCTGGTTCGGCAGCTTTTAGAACTTGATTTTCATAGTATTGTGTCGAAACAGAATTATTACTTAAAGCATTACCGAGACTTTTGTTAAGTGCTTTAGGCTGTAAATTGTGTTTTGTATTATAATTGACTTGTTTTTCACGACGGTAATTGGTTTCATCAATTGTTTTTTGCATCGAAGCGGTTATTTTGTCTCCATACATAATTGCTTTTCCATTCACGTTTCGAGCTGCACGACCAACAGTTTGCGTAAGCGAGCGATGGCTTCTTAGAAATCCTTCTTTATCAGCATCTAAAATCGCAACAAGCGAAACTTCGGGTAAATCCAATCCTTCACGTAATAAGTTCACTCCAATCAAAACATCAAACAAACCTTTGCGTAAATCTTGCATAATTTCAACACGCTCCAAAGTGTCCACATCACTGTGAATATAACGACAACGAATGGAAACTTTAGTTAAATATTTCGTCAATTCTTCTGCCATTCTTTTGGTTAGAGTCGTAACCAAAACTCGTTCGTCCAATTCACAACGAACTTGAATTTCTTCTATTAAATCATCAATTTGATTCAAACTCGGACGCACTTCTATAATTGGGTCAAGTAAACCAGTTGGACGAATGACTTGTTCAACATAAACACCTTCCGATTTTTGCAATTCATAATCGGCTGGTGTTGCCGAAACATAAATCACTTGATTTTGCATGGTTTCAAATTCCTCAAACTTCAGTGGACGATTATCCATTGCTGCAGGAAGTCTAAAGCCATATTCAACCAAATTTTCCTTTCTGCTTCTATCACCACCATACATAGCATGAACTTGCGAAATTGTTACGTGACTTTCATCAACAACCATCAAAAAATCATCTGGGAAATAATCTAGTAAACAGAAAGGTCGAGTTCCTGGTAGTCTTCTGTCTAGATAGCGAGAATAATTCTCTATTCCAGAACAATAACCTAATTCACGTATCATCTCTAAATCGAAATTGGTGCGTTCTTCCAATCTTTTTGCTTCTAAATGCTTTCCGATTTCTTTGAAATAATCCACCTGTTTAACCAAATCTTGTTGGATATCCCAAATAGCTGCTTGCAAAACATCGGGTGAAGTCACAAACATATTGGCTGGATAAATATTTAGTCTTTCATATTTTTCTATAACCTGAAACGTTTTGGCATCAAATGCTTCAATTTCTTCAATTTCATCGCCGAAAAAATGTACTCGAAATGGTTCGTCGGCATAACTTGGAAAAATCTCAACGATATCACCTTTTATTCTAAATGTTCCAGGTGTAAATTCGGCTTCGGTTCTAGAGTATAAACTTTGAACTAATTTGTGTAATAATTTGGTTCGAGAAATCACTTGATTTTTTTCAATCGAAACCACATTTTTTTGGAATTCGACTGGATTTCCAATTCCATACAAACAAGAAACAGAAGAAATTACGATAATATCTCGACGACCAGAAAGTAAAGCTGACGTTGTACTTAATCGAAGTTTTTCTAATTCTTCATTGATGGATAAATCTTTCTCAATGTATGTTCCCGTTACCGGAATAAATGCCTCTGGTTGGTAATAATCGTAATACGAAACAAAATATTGCACCGAATTATTAGGAAAAAATTGCTTGAATTCGGAATACAATTGTGCAGCTAATGTTTTATTGTGAGCCAAAACCAAAGTAGGTTTTTCAACATTTTGGATTACATTGGCTATCGTAAAGGTTTTTCCAGATCCAGTAACTCCTAATAAAGTTTGGTATTTATCACCATTAAAAATGCCATTTGAAAGTTTTTCAATAGCTTGTGGCTGATCGCCTGTAGGTATGTAATCGGATACGACTTGAAATTTCATTTGATTTTTTTGCGAAGTACAAAGTTACACAATTTTATTAGCCACAAATTGCTCAAATTTTCACAAATTAATTTTTATCAAATCGTAAACTTCCATTCTTTCTGTTGTTTTTCACTCAAAAAAGTCCAAGCTACAAAACGACTTATTTTTTGACCTTGTCCCATTTCTACTGTTTTTATTTCGACTGCGCCAACTTTGTTTAACGTTTTGTAAATGCTTCTTAAATTATCTTTTTTTGAAACTAAAGTCGTGAACCAAAAAACTTGTAACGGATATTTTACGCTTTCATAAATCATTTGTGTGATAAAACCTATTTCGCCACCAGTACACCAAAGCTCAGCATTTTGACCACCAAAATTCAACACTGGTCTTGCTACTTTTTTATCTCCTAAATTATTGACTTTTCGTAAAGATGCTTTGGTTGCTTCCTCTTGCGACGAATGAAACGGTGGATTGCAAATCGTAAATGCAAACTTATCTTCGGGCAAAATAATATTCTTGAAAATAAATCTAGGTTCAACTTGCAATTGCAAACTTATTGCTTCCATCAACTTTGGATTATTGGCAATTATTTTTTTACAATTTTGAATAGCATTTTCATCAATATCGGTTCCTACAAAACTCCAATGATAGGTTTCATTTCCTATAATTGGATAAATACAATTGGCACCAATTCCTATATCCAGACCGACAATATCCTCACCTTCTGGAATTATTCCGTTATTAGATTCAGCTAATAAATCGGCTATATAGTGTACATAATCGGCCCTTCCTGGGATTGGTGGACATAGATAATTGGTAGGAATATCCCAATTCTGAATACCATAATCAGAAATCAAAATTGCTTTATTTAATGCTTTTACCGCATTTGGATTAGCAAAATCAATAGTTTGCATCGCCAGTTCGCTATTGTTCGTTTCAGAATCATATTCATTAACAAAAACAAACGATTTTAAATCGGGGTAAATTGAAATTAATTTTTTAAAATCATATCTAAATCTATGTGGATTTCTAGGATGTAATGTGCTTTTTTCTTTTGTTTTTTTACCAATCATCATATCATTGCTCTATATATTCAAATATAGAAAAAAATACTATATTTAACAAATTAAACTAAAACAAGTTACGATGTTAAAAGTCAAATTTAGAAAGGACAAACTATTAACTGCTTTTGTAATTTTTTATTTAATTATTTGCCAATCGTGTATGAAAATGAGAATGAATAGTACAAAAACCCACAACTATTTCAAAAACTCAAATATTAGCTATATTGACTCAACTAAAACTATAGGCAATAACAAAATTCATTATCTTCAAACTGGAAAAACCAACGCAAAAACTTTATTCTTTGTGCATGGATCTCCAGGTAGTTGGGATGCTTACAAACAATTTTTAACCGATTCACTACTTCTAAAAAAATTTCGTATGATTGCTATTGACAGACCTGGTTTTGGTTATAGCAATTTTGGAGAAGCAGAAAACCTAGATACTCAAGCATATAGATTGGTTGCTTTCTTAAAATCGGTTGATAATGGCAAACCAATTATTCTCGTTGGACATTCTATGGGCGGACCTGTAATAACCAAAATGGCCTCACTTACCCCAAAATCATATAGTAATCTAGTTATATTAGCTGGTTCAATTGATCCAAATGCTGAAAACCCTGAACTTTGGAGAAACTTTTTAATAAAAAAACCATTACGATATCTTATTCCGGGAGCACTTCGCCCATCAAATGATGAACTTTGGTGGCTCAAAAATGATTTAATTAAAATGAAAAAAGATTTGGAAAAAATCACATCAAAAGTTACCATTATTCATGGTACTAAAGATCGTCTTGTTCCCTACTCTAATATGCAATTTATTCAACGTGAATTTGTAAATGCTAACACTATTGATACCATTTCGATAAAAGATGCCGACCACTTTATCCCATGGACTCATTATGACATCATTAGAAACACATTACTAAATATCAATTAATTACTGAAGCTGTTTTCTATAATCATCAATGTTCGCTTTTACTTTTGGATCTAATTCAGGCTCAGTTATATCACTTAGTTTTTCCATTTCTTCCCAAATGGTTTTGGCAACAATATAACGTGCAATACCCTTATCATCAGCTGGAATAACATACCATGGCGCGTGTTCAAATGATGTTTTATTAATTGCTTCTTCATAGAACTTCATATAATCATCCCAACGTTCACGTTCTTTTAAATCCCCAACAGAAAACTTCCAGTTGTCTTCAGGATTTTCAAGCCTTTTTAATAATCGTTGTCGCTGTTCTTCTTTACTCATATGAAAATAAAATTTCAAAATTTTAGTTCCATTTTGCGAGATATGCTTTTCAAAATTATTAATTTGTTCAAATCTATTTTCCCAAAATTTTGGGGTTATATCTTCTACATTTTCAATTCCCGGAATATTTTCAAACAATATATATTCAGGATGGACACGAGTAACCAGTACATTTTCATAATGTGTTCGGTTAAAAACCGCAAACTTTCCTTTTTCGGGCAAAGCCAAATAGTGGCGCCACAAATAATCATGCTCCAATTCGGTAGAATTAGGCGTTTTAAAACTATGTACCACCACTCCACGTGGGTTAAACTCCTTAAATACTTCACGAATCAAACTATCTTTTCCGCTTGTATCCATACCTTGTAAACAAATCAAAAAAGCATATCTATTGTGAGCATACATCGCATCTTGTTTCTTGCTCAACTTCATCTGCACTTTATTTAAGGCTTCTTCCTCCTCATTCTTATCGGTATCTATTGACAACTTTGTTGGCATTTTGGACAACTCTATTTTGTCAATAACTTTAAAATCATCTGTATTAATTGAGTTCATTGTAAATAATTTATATTTGTAAAAATAATAATTTTATGAAGCTAATCCAGCTATTCGCTATATCTTTTCCTTTTTAAAGAAAAAAGAAAAAGGATGCCGCTACTATCTGGGCTAGGCTCACCTGCAAAAACATGGAGCAATTACAATTTCTATTCAAAATCATCGGACTTGGGTCTGCATCAGGATTGGTTTACCACAACAACACTATCACAGCAGTTGGCGATAATAGTTCGTTTTTATACGAATACAATATTTCAACCGAAAAACTAGAACGTTATCCGCTACAAGAAAACGCTCAAGAAAATACGCCAAAAAAAATCAAAAAAGACTTTGAAGCCATCACACAATTTGAAGATACCATATACGTATTCGGTTCAGGTTCAACCGAAAATCGAAACACGATGGTTCAAGTCGATGTTAAAACTAAAAAAGTAATTGCAACGCAAGATTTAAGCGTGCTTTATGCTTCTATGCAAAGTTTTGGCGAAATAAATCCAGAAGATTTCAATCTCGAAGGTGCTATTTACAACGGAGAAAATTGGTTCCTTTTTAATAGAAGTAACGGAAAAAAATCAAAAAATGCTATCTTCACCATCTCAGGAAAGAATCTAACCGATGCGTTTTCTATTCTACATAACAAATTCAAGTTACCAAAAATAAAGGGAGTCGAAACCAGTTTTACCGATGCCATTTTGGTAAAAGACCAAATTTATTTCTTAGCAACTGCCGAAGCTACCGAATCAACTTATCATGATGGTGAAGTATTAGGAAGCATTATTGGCAGGATTGATGTAAACAAAATGAAATTAAAATCATATAAAGTCATATCAAAAGCCAATAAACTAGAAGGAATTGCGTTATTAGAAGAAACACCCGAAACCATAAGCTTCTTACTTTGTGAAGACAATGATACCGAAGTTCTCGAATCCAATATTTATAAAATAACATTACAAAAATGAATCCAATTTTAAACAAAAACGTATTTCTTGTAAAAGAAAAAATCGGAATATTAAAAGCATCAAACAATTACGATATTTTTGATCCCGAAAACAATCATCAGATTATGACAACTAAAGAAGTTGGATTAGGTTTTTTTACAAAAATGTTTCGTTTTACCGACTATAAACGCAACACCCCCTTCAATGTTGTGGTTACAACTCCAGAAGGAAAACCAATTGTTTCTATCAAACGAGGCATTGCGATTTTCCGTTCCGATGTAGAAGTTTTTGATGAAAACAACAGAACTATTGGATTTTTCAAACAAAAATTTTGGTCATTTGGTGGGAAATTTGAGGTTTTTGACACACACGACAAACATCTATGCACATTAGAAGGAAAATGGACAGGCTGGGATTTCAAATTCAATAAAGATGGTCAAGAATTGGCACATGTGAGCAAAAAATGGGCTGGCATTGGTAAAGAATTCTTTACATCGGCAGATAATTATGTATTGCAAATTAACGATGTAGTACCACAAGATGCTGTTATTAGACAACTTATTTTAGCAGCTGTAATGTGTATTGATATGGTTTTGAAGGAAAAATAGTTTTTTTAAAAACTTGAAAAGAAGATTCAAGGAAATTTAAAGTTTGACTTATTTCTTACAGACTTATAATTTTAATTACGAATACGTTTCTTTAAAATGACTAAACTAGTTTATATCGTAGCGCTTATCACTTTGTTTTCTTGCAAGAGTAAAACACCTAAAACTGTTGCATCGACTAGTGATAAAACAAAAACAGAAATTCTCAAGAAAAAAGATTCAATTGCAAAAGTTGAGAATTCAAGATTTGTTAAGGTTGAGAAAAAAGATGTTAGTTTAGCCAAATTAAATTTATCTTATAATCTTGGTAAGCGTTTGCTTGAAAGTTGTTCAACTTCCAAATTCAAAGTTTTTAATTCATCGGAAGCAACACAAAGTGTGATTGAAAGCACAACGGTTGAAAAGGTTTCAACTGTTTGCGCCAAAATCAACTCGCGCAACGGAAAGTTTAAAGAATTGACCTTGCTAGATATAACTTATGATGCCGAAAATGATTCATACCTTTTTAGATATAACATTGAGTTTGAAAAAAAATATTTCAAAAGAGAACTTTTCATAACCATCAATTCAGAAGGAAAAATGGCGTCATTAAAAACCAAAGAGATTCCGAAAGGTCCGATGTGAGATAACCATAAAAAAACAAAAAAGTCCGAAAACAAATTCGGACTTTTCTATTTGGATTTGTTTTGATTAAATATCATCAAAATCAATATCGGTAAAGCTAGAGGTTTTTGGTTCTTCATCGGAATCCGCTTTTGAATCTGATTTCTCATATGAATATTCCTTTTTAAAATCTTTTTGATGACGTTCCGAAATGACTTCTTCTCCTTTACTATTCAACACATAATCGGTCATTTCACCCAAAATCTCGGTAAAAGCTGCAAAATCTTCTTTGTATAAATAAATTTTGTGCTTTTTAAAATGAAAAGATCCATCTTCTTCTGTAAACTTTTTACTTTCGGTAATGGTTACATAGTAATCATCTGCTTTGGTAGCTCTCACATCGAAGAAATACGTTCTTCTTCCTGCTCTTAAAACTTTAGAAAAGATTTCTTCTTTTTCTAACATATCATTTTCTCTCATATTCGTTCTATCTGTTTTTCTTTAGGTTGTTTTTTCATTTCAAAAATGATAAAAAAAGAAGTAAAAAACAACTATTCAACAAAATCTTTTTCAGAAAGTTGTTTTAAATATAATTCTTTGTAATAGCCTTCTTGATTTACTAATTGATTATGAGAACCTTGCTGTAAGACTTTACCATCTTCAAGAATTATAATTTTGTCAGCATTTTTGGCAGATGAAACTCTATGGCTAACAACTATTGTGGTCTTGTCTTTACAAAATTGAAGTAAATTATTCAAAATGGCCTCTTCAGTTTCGGTATCAACTGCTGACAGACAATCATCTAAGAGTAAAATTTCAGGATTTTTTATAATAGCTCTTGCAATAGATACACGCTGTTTTTGTCCACCAGAAAGTGTAATCCCTCTTTCTCCCAAAATAGTTTCATACTTATTGGTAAACCCAACAATATTATCATGAACAACCGCTTTTATTGCCGCCTCAACAACTTCTTCATCTGTAGCATCTTCTTTACCAAACTTAATGTTGTTTTTAATCGAATCTGAAAATAAAAAAGCATCTTGTGGTACAATTCCAATACTGTTTCTCAAGTCATATAAATTAACTGCATGAATAGGTTTCCCATCAATAAGAATATTCCCTTTGTCAATATCATATAACCTGCTTATTAATGAAAGTATTGTCGATTTTCCAGAACCTGTCTTACCCAATATTGCCAAGGTTTCTCCTTTTTTAATGGTAAAACTAACATCATGTAAAGCTCTAATGTTTGAATCATTATATGTATAAGTCACTTTGTCAAAAATGATTTCACCATTTATAACCGACCTTTCATGTACAGTATTTATAATATCTGGCTCCGTTTTGAGAAATTCATTAATCCTTTTTTGTGAGGCTTCGGCTTCCTGAACCATTGACGAAACCCATCCTAACGATGCAACTGGCCAAGTAAGCATATTCACATACAATATAAACTCGGCAATAATTCCTATATTGTCTATACTTCCATTAATATACATTAAGCCTCCAAAATAAATCACTACCAAATTACTAACACCAATGAGTGCAATCATCAAAGGTCCAAATAATGACTGAACCCAAGCTAGGTTCATACTTTTCACTTTACTTTCTTCTGATAAATCAATTAACTTTTTTTGATATTGATCTTCAAGTGAGTATGCTTTGATGACCCTAACTCCCGAAAAAACTTCTTGTGTAAAACTCGAAATCTTGGACAAATATTGTTGAAAAATAGTACTTCTTTTATTTATTTGTGAACTCAACTTAAAAATAGCATACGATAATATAGGTAATGGTAAAAGTGTATAAAGTGTTAGTCGTGGCGAAACATCATACATATAAGCTATCACGATGGCAAAACGAATAAAAGTATTGATAGAATACATCACCGCAGGTCCAACATACATTCTAACTTTGGATACATCCTCGCTTATACGGTTCATTAAATCACCAGTTCGATTCTGCTTGTAGAAATTTTGTGATAACTTTTCATACTGTCTAAATACTTCGTTTTTCAAGTCAAATTCGATATGCCTAGACATTACTATTAGCGTCTGACGCATCATAAATGACAAAAAACCTGCTATCAAGGCAGTTACAACAATCAATAAAAGATTATGTATTAAGTCTTTCTGTATAGTATCAATCGTCAAATGTTTTGAATTTTCTTCAATTGTTTTGAATGATTTACTTACTAATTTGGGAGTGAAAAGTGAAAATATCTGTGCTACAATTGTAGTAATAATACCAAACAAAAAATGGTATTTATATTTGATGAAATATTTATTTAAATATTGTAATTCTTTCATTATATTAATCCAAAATATTTTTTTTATTCTTTTTTTTTGTTAAAAAACAGACAAAAAAATAATTTTAATAAACAAACTTAGCTACGCTTTTTATTAACAAATCGCTAATTATTTTAAAAATTAGTGCGATATTTTGATTTTAATCTTAATTTTGCGACATCATCTTGATAAAACCTCAATATCTAAAATTTAAAATTTATGACTACAGAAGTAATCAATTCAAAAGAACTTCACAAAGTTGATCCTGTTTTTGGTCAAGTATCTTTTGACAATCACGAACAAATTGTTTTTTGCAATGACAAAGATACTGGTTTAAAAGCAATAATTGGAATTCATAACACAGTTTTAGGACCAGCACTTGGTGGTACAAGAATGTGGAAATATACCAACGAATGGGAGGCATTGAATGATGTTTTGCGTTTATCAAGAGGAATGACTTATAAATCAGCTATTTCTGGATTAAATCTTGGTGGTGGTAAAGCGGTTATTATCGGGGATTCTAAGTTGGACAAGACACCAGAATTAATAACTAAATTTGGTGAGTATGTTAATTCATTAAGTGGAAAATATATAACTGCCGAAGATGTTGGTACTACAACACCCGATATGGATTTAATTCGCAAATCTACACCATATGTTACTGGCATTTCGGAAGCTATAGGAGGTTCTGGAAACCCATCGCCTGTAACAGCTTATGGTGTCTATATGGGAA
>CAZLEU010000096.1:0-11087 GCA_964558625.1 uncultured Flavobacterium sp. | reverse complement strand
CCAGTTTTAGTCTGAAAAATCAATTTGATACCATGATTTCAAAATTTGCTTCAAATAAGTTATTCAAAAAATGTGTTATAAGACATATTTTAATTGGTTGTAAAGAGATGAATTTAAATGACGTCTATGATTATATTTCTGATAAATATGACTATCACATCGATTAATAATTTAAGATAGTCATTATGCTATATAGTCAATAATGAGGAATCAATGAGCAATTTCAAAATGGATTTTAAAGACATTCATATCGGAAGATTACTGTCTAAGATGATTGAGGAAAAAGGAATTCAATATGAACGGATTGAATCTTTTTTTAAAAGTGATTCTGATAGTATAGAACAAATGCTTGAAGCTAGAAGTATAGATGTAGAATTGCTTTTAAAATGGTGTAAACTACTCAAATACGATTTTTTTAGACTTTATAGCCATCATCTTCAATTGTATTCTGTACCTGAAAACATGTATATAAGAAGGTTGAATAATACAAATGTATTGGAAACTGGGTTACCAAAATTTAGGAAACAACTCTATACAAAAGAAATAATATACTTCATTCTTGAATTGATACAAACTAATCAAAAAACTAAGAAACAAATAATAGAAGAATATAAAATTCCTAAAACGACTTTGTACAAATGGGTAAATAAATATTCAACGAAATAAATGCTAAAAAATGAGTGTAATTAAACCTGACTATAAACGGATTTTTAAGGATATGATAAGTCATAAATATCCTCATAAATTGCAAATTAGTACTGCATATCTTGAAAAAGAGGAGCTTTCAGATTTTGATATACTCCAATTAAGTGAACTGTTATCTGAGAGTAAAAATAAAGAAGATATTGAATTTAATCAAAAGCATAAATCGTATAATATTGAATCTGTTAAAGCTATTTTAAAGTACCAAGAGGAGAATAAATTAAATAATACCCAAACCGTAATTCATTTTAAAATGAGTAAAAACACATTAAAAAAATGGAGGAATGCTTTCGGATAATTTTTTGTTCAATCTAATGTTTTTAAAAGTGCAATTTTAAGTTTTACACAGTCAAACTCTACTGTTTTTAAAAACCAAAAATTACTATAAGCCACACTAACATAAACGGGTTATTTATGTTTCTATTATTAACTTTTTAAAATTAAAAAAATGACTAAAAACAGTAAAATTAATGGTTCTATAGTGTTAGGACTTTTTGTTTCCTTATTTGTATCATCCTGTAATGTGGATGACATTCCAGCCTCACCAGACACAAGTGAGCCAGTTGGGGATTATTTTCCATCGGCATTGAACAATAAATGGGTTTTAAAAGATGTTGAAACGCATGATACTTTAACGATAACTCATACTGGTTTCCATACGATTGATGGTGTTGAGTATAGTAAGTTATTACAGGGAGGTAACGAATTTCCACTTTTATCTGAAACAGATTGTGAGTTGGTTTCCTTAAAAAAGGAAAATGGAGTTTATACCATTAAAGTTCCAGATAGACAAGGATTAAATGGTTATGAATACATTCTTTTAAAGGATAATGTTCCTGTAGGTGCTACTTGGAGCGGTTCTTATCAAAGGATTTGGATCCCAATTCCTGAATTTGGAGTTGCTGCGGTATACAATAATGTGTATAAGGGCACAATACTTGAAAAAAATGCTTCTATTACTTTTAATGGTAAAACATACAATAATATCATTAAGGTTAAACTAGAATTTAACAATGATACGAATACTAATTATCATGGTTATCTATTTTGGTTTTCTAAAGGTACTGGGATTGTAAGTATTAGTGGTCTTGAGGGCTATGGGGCTATGAATTTATCAAATGCAACCCTGTTTTAGAATTAGCTATAAACAAGATTAAATTAAAAACAGAAATCTTATAACCCGTTTTGTAATTGCCTCTCAAATGATTTTTTCTTTTGAGAGGTTTTTTTGAAAAAGGCTTAGTATTGAAAATTGATTGCAAAAAAAATCCGAAATATACATCTCGGACTTTTCTTCGCACTAATAAACTAAGTTTATAGGTTTACCTCAATCGATCAACTGATTTTACGAGCTCTTCATCCTTTTTGATGGCTTTATTGGCTAATACCAATAATACGATAGCAATAACAGGAAGAAACATCCCAATACCTTTCTCCGAAACTGAAGGAGTTTCTCCAGATAAATTTAGTGAACGATATACAAATAATCCTAATAAAATTAAATTTAATATTATATTCAATCTGCCCATCACAAATTGATTTTGTCTTTTTTTATAACTTACAATACTCACAGCAGACAAGATTGTACTTAAAGCAAAAAGTACAATGAATAACTGATTTTGAACAAAAAAATACACTTCTTTGGTGTCTAATGTCCATAAACTAAAAACAAAAGGTAATACACCAGTTACTAGAAATGCCGAAAATAAGTATATTGTTTGTATCCTTTGAATCATTTGTGAAATTTTCTTTCGCAAAAATATATTTTCTTTTTTAGAAATACTATTGTAAATTAAAATTTTATTTGTAGTATTGCAGAACAAATCAGTAAATACTTCATTTTACGACGATTCCAAAACCACAAATTTCACTGCTTATTCAATTTTTCAAGAAAAATTTTAAAACTTATATAAACATTTATGTTTGACATTTCTGTATTAAAGGGAATGAAGCTTGCTGAGCTTCAAGAGATTGCTAAATTAGCCAAAACAATAAAATATGCTGGGGTAAAAAAAGAAGCTTTAATCGATATGATTATTGCCCAACAAAGTGCTTCTGAACAATCTGAAACTATTGTCAAATCAACTATAAAAGATTCGGATGCCAAACCCAAGCGTACCAGAATTTCGGTTGATAGAAAAGAAGTGAAACCTGTTCTAGAAGAGGTGACATTGTTTTCTGAACCTGAAACAGCTGTTGTTGAAAAGAATGATGAGGCAGGAGATAAAACATTTGAAAAGCAAAAAAATAAGAAGCCTGCAAAATTTAAAAAAGCAGATTACGATAAAAAAATAGAGAAGAAGAAAGAAATTGCTAACGGAGAAGCTCAAATTGTTGAGGCCAAGCCTGAAGTAGAAGAAGTCATTGTATCTGTTGAGACTACAGGAGGTGAGGAAAATGAAAATAAGCCTTTAGAAAAAAAGTTTAATCCAAATCAGATCAAAAGTATAAATCCACTTGATAGAAAGCGGACTGATGATGTTAACCAAAATCAAAACAGTAGTCAAAATCAAAATGAAGCTAAGGCTCGAAACGGAGAAACAAATTTCAAGAATAAAAAGAACAACAATTTTAGAGATTCAGATTTTGAATTTGACGGGATTATAGAAAGTGAAGGTGTTCTTGAAATGATGCCTGATGGATACGGTTTCTTGCGCTCATCTGACTACAATTATTTGGCCTCACCTGATGATATTTATTTATCTACTTCTCAAATTAGATTATTTGGTTTAAAAACAGGTGATACCGTAAAAGGTGTGGTTCGCCCTCCAAAAGAAGGGGAGAAGTTTTTTCCATTAGTAAGAGTTCTAAAAATTAATGGTCATGATCCACAGGTAGTTAGAGATAGAGTTTCATTTGAACATTTAACACCCGTTTTTCCAACAGAAAAATTCAAAATTGCAGAAAGAGGTAGTTCAGTTTCAACCAGAATTATTGATTTATTTTCCCCTATAGGTAAAGGTCAGAGAGGTATGATTGTAGCACAACCTAAAACAGGTAAAACGATGTTGTTAAAAGACATTGCCAATGCCATAGCAGCAAATCATCCTGAAGTTTATTTGATTGTACTTTTAATAGATGAACGTCCTGAAGAAGTTACTGATATGCAGCGTAGTGTACGTGGCGAAGTGATTGCTTCTACTTTTGATAAAGAACCTCAAGAGCATGTAAAAATTGCCAACATTGTTTTAGAAAAAGCAAAACGTTTGGTAGAATGTGGTCATGATGTTGTGATTTTGCTAGATTCAATTACCAGATTAGCTCGAGCATACAATACAGTTCAACCTGCTTCAGGTAAAGTATTGAGTGGAGGTGTTGATGCTAATGCATTGCAAAAACCAAAACGCTTCTTTGGAGCTGCTCGAAATGTTGAGAATGGAGGTTCATTGAGCATTATTGCAACCGCATTAACAGAAACAGGCTCTAAGATGGATGAAGTTATATTTGAAGAATTCAAAGGAACAGGTAATATGGAACTCCAACTGGATAGAAAAATTGCGAATCGTAGAATTTTCCCTGCTATTGATTTAACTTCTTCAAGTACAAGACGTGATGATTTATTGTTAGATCCAAAAACATTACAATTGATGTGGATTTTAAGAAAATATCTTGCCGATATGAATCCTGTTGAAGCAATGGATACAATTAGTGATAAAATCAAGAAGACAAGAAATAATGATGAGTTCTTAATTTCGATGAACGACTAATCATAAATTCCAAATACAAAAAATCCAAATTCCAATACATTTAGTTTAGGAATTTGGATTTTTTATTTTCTAACTACTTTAAACTATTTTGTTGGCTTTTTGTATAAAGTTGCATTGTCTACAAATCGTTTCATTTCTATTTTTTGGTCACCATATAATTGGATTTCAGCTTTTCCAGATGCTTCAATACTTATCGTATTGATAGCATTTACACTTGTGTTTGTATAACCTTCCATCGTCAATTTCACATGTTGGGCAGTTAATTTTTTGGCATCAATTTCGGAGTTATTATCTAAGCGAAGTTTCAAATCTACTGCATCACCTTCGATTATACCTTTAGCTTTTTGATACATATCAATAATTAATTCATTTGAAGAAATTAGCGCTTTAAGGTTGGCGTTTTTACTAAATGAAAGTGAGCATTTTTCAGTTTTAATATTCATTTCAGTTTTGCATTTATCAGTTGCATCAATACTAAAAATCTTTGACTTTATGTTGCCAAAGAACTGGCTTTGATCGGTAAGTTTGAAACTAATATCAGCCAAGCTAATATCGGCTATTGCAGTAATTTTTGATTCGTTTTTACCTATAACAGATTTTAAATTTTCTGTATAATTGATACGAACACTAAATTTTTTGTAGCTAGAAACTTTTTTAACACGCATTAAACGTAAAGTTGTTCCGTCTACACTTATTCCCATTGCGTCGTGAATATTATCATCGGCTTCAATTTCAAGACTGCACTTGTCTCCTTTTACCAAAAAAACTTCAATATCATCGGAAATCTCAATGGCGTCAAAATCTTCAACTTCTTTTTGCTCAAGTGTAACAATTTTTGAGCCTTTTAATTTTTCATTTTTCTGAGCAAAAGTAATTGTAGTAGATAGAATAAGGGTAAAGAGAAGTAAATATTTTTTCATTTTATAATTAATTTTGAAGCAAAGATACTTAATAATTTGTGTTTTTAAAAGGGCATTTATTAAGTTACATTTTTTTGAGATTAGGTAAAAAATAGCAAATAATACCTATCAATGGGAGATAAGAACAAATATGGTAAACATATCGAATTGAAGTTACATCAGCAAGATTTCCAAGTAATGCTGAGCCTAGTCCACCCATTCCAAAAGCAAATCCATAGAAAAGACCAGAAACCATTCCTAGTTTCTTAGGTAATAACTCTTGTGCATATACCAAAATGGCTGGAAATGCAGAGGAGATTATAATTCCAATAATAACCATCAATGCATCTGTCCAAAACAAATTAGCATATGGCAGTAGTAACGCAAATGGAGCTGCACCAAATACTGAAAACCAAATAACATATTTGCGACCAATTTTATCGCCCAATGGACCACCCAACATTGTACCGATAGCATATGAAATCAAATATAAAAACATATGAAACTGAGCTTGTTTTATCGATAAATGAAATTTATCGATGATATAAAACTGGTAATAGCTTGATAAACTCGCAGAATAAAAAAACTTTGAAAAGATGACAACAAGTAAAATACCAATCGAAAAAACGATTTGGTTTTTAGAAAGTGTATGGTATATAATACCATTAGATTTTGATAAAGTGCGAAGTTGTAAATGATTGTTATACCAATGCGCAATTTTGTACAAAACAAACAATGCAATGGTGGCAGCAATAACAAACCATATAATATGACGTTGCCCATTTGGAACAACCAACAAAGCAACTAATAAAGGCCCGAATGCCGTGCCAAGATTGCCACCAATCTGAAAAATGGATTGTGCTAAACCGCGTTTTCCGCCTGATGCTAAATATGAAATTCTAGATGCTTCAGGATGGAATATTGAAGAGCCAATACCAACAAAACTTACAGCTGCAACAATAAGATAAAAGGAATTTGCAAAAGAACTGGCTTTGATCGGTAAGTTTGAAACTAATATCAGCCAAGCTAATATCGGCTATTGCAGTAATTTTTGATTCGTTTTTACCTATAACAGATTTTAAATTTTCTGTATAATTGATACGAACACTAAATTTTTTGTAGCTAGAAACTTTTTTAACACGCATTAAACGTAAAGTTGTTCCGTCTACACTTATTCCCATTGCGTCGTGAATATTATCATCGGCTTCAATTTCAAGACTGCACTTGTCTCCTTTTACCAAAAAAACTTCAATATCATCGGAAATCTCAATGGCGTCAAAATCTTCAACTTCTTTTTGCTCAAGTGTAACAATTTTTGAGCCTTTTAATTTTTCATTTTTCTGAGCAAAAGTAATTGTAGTAGATAGAATAAGGGTAAAGAGAAGTAAATATTTTTTCATTTTATAATTAATTTTGAAGCAAAGATACTTAATAATTTGTGTTTTTAAAAGGGCATTTATTAAGTTACATTTTTTTGAGATTAGGTAAAAAATAGCAAATAATACCTATCAATGGGAGATAAGAACAAATATGGTAAACATATCGAATTGAAGTTACATCAGCAAGATTTCCAAGTAATGCTGAGCCTAGTCCACCCATTCCAAAAGCAAATCCATAGAAAAGACCAGAAACCATTCCTAGTTTCTTAGGTAATAACTCTTGTGCATATACCAAAATGGCTGGAAATGCAGAGGAGATTATAATTCCAATAATAACCATCAATGCATCTGTCCAAAACAAATTAGCATATGGCAGTAGTAACGCAAATGGAGCTGCACCAAATACTGAAAACCAAATAACATATTTGCGACCAATTTTATCGCCCAATGGACCACCCAACATTGTACCGATAGCATATGAAATCAAATATAAAAACATATGAAACTGAGCTTGTTTTATCGATAAATGAAATTTATCGATGATATAAAACTGGTAATAGCTTGATAAACTCGCAGAATAAAAAAACTTTGAAAAGATGACAACAAGTAAAATACCAATCGAAAAAACGATTTGGTTTTTAGAAAGTGTATGGTATATAATACCATTAGATTTTGATAAAGTGCGAAGTTGTAAATGATTGTTATACCAATGCGCAATTTTGTACAAAACAAACAATGCAATGGTGGCAGCAATAACAAACCATATAATATGACGTTGCCCATTTGGAACAACCAACAAAGCAACTAATAAAGGCCCGAATGCCGTGCCAAGATTGCCACCAATCTGAAAAATGGATTGTGCTAAACCGCGTTTTCCGCCTGATGCTAAATATGAAATTCTAGATGCTTCAGGATGGAATATTGAAGAGCCAATACCAACAAAACTTACAGCTGCAACAATAAGATAAAAGGAATTTGCAAAAGAAAGTAATATTATTCCAGCAAGTGAAAATAACATGCCATAAATTTGTGAAAAAGGTTTGGGGTATTTGTCAGTATAATACCCAACGAGTGGTTGAAAAAGCGATGCTGTAATTTGAAAAGTAAATGTGATGAGTCCAATTTGAGTAAAGCTTAGTTTATAATTCTCCTTCAATATAGGATAAACAGAAGGTATTACAACCTGAATCAAATCATTTAACAAATGTGCAAAACTGATCGAAAATAGAATAGAAAAGACAGTTTTTTGAACTAAAACCTCTTTAGAGTCAAGTATTGATTGTTGAGTGTCCACATACTAAGTTTAAGTAGCAAAAATACTATTTATATTCAAACTGAATGTATTAAAAATTGGTTATTTTTTTTGATATTTCATTCAAAAAAAGTGTAATTTTACAAAAAAGAGGAATTCTGTCAATGAACTCGAAAAAACATTCCGCTCTAAACGAAAAAGAAGGTATTTCTCAACCTGAAAATATCTGTACATCATCTGTTATTAGTATTAAGAATCTTCGTAAGGTTAAACCAACTTCCAATGACTTAATTACTGGAATAACAAATCATGATAAAGTAGCCTTAAGTAGAGCTATTACATTGGTTGAAAGCACCAATTTGAATCATTTTGAACAAGCTAACGAAGTTATAAATGGATGTTTACCCTATGCAAATAAATCTATTCGAATAGGAATTACGGGTGTACCAGGTGTTGGAAAAAGTACTTTCATTGAAGCTTTTGGTACATATTTAACTAGTATTGGAAAAAAAATAGCTGTTTTGGCTATTGACCCGAGTAGTACTATCTCACATGGTAGTATTTTGGGAGACAAAACACGTATGGAAGAACTTGTTAAAAATGAAAATGCTTACATTCGACCAAGTGCATCTGGAGAAACATTAGGCGGTGTTGCCAGAAAAACTAGAGAAACCATAATTCTTTGTGAAGCATGCGGATTCGATGTCATTATTATTGAAACTGTTGGTGTTGGACAAAGCGAAACAGCCGTTCATAGTATGGTAGACTTCTTTTTATTATTAAAAATTTCAGGAGCAGGTGATGAATTACAAGGTATTAAGCGCGGTATTATGGAGATGGCAGATGCAATTATCATTAACAAAGCTGATGGAGATAATATCAAGAAAGCAAATTTGGCTAAAGTTGAATTTAATCGTGCTTTGCATTTATTTCCTGCTAAAAACTCTGGTTGGCAACCTATAGTTTCAACCTGTAGTTCCGTTACCAAAGACGGAATTGAGAACGTTTGGAATATCATTGAAGACTATTTGCAACTTACCTATGATAACCATTATTTTGATAAAAAACGTCAAGATCAAAACCAATATTGGATGCTAGAAACCATAAATGAAAATCTTAAAAATCATTTCTATCATCATCCTCGAATAGTAAAATTAATAGAAGACAACAAAAAATCGGTTCAAGAAAATGAAATTTCACCTTTTGATGCCGCTTCTAGATTGTTGAATGCTTATTTTAATGAAAGCTATGACTAAAACTTTCAGGTATAAAACCCGCAAATCTTTGTACCTTTGTATCATTACATTAGATAGATTATGCTCGAAATAGGAAAATACAATACACTTACAATTTTAAGAGATACCAAAGTGGGTTTGTTCTTAGGGAATAAAACCGATGATAAAGATGATGTTCTTTTACCTAATAAATATGTTCCAAAAGTTTTTGAAATAGGAGAAGAAATAACAGTTTTTATCTATCTTGACCACGAAGAAAGACCTGTGGCAACAACACTTCAACCCTATATTTTATTAAATGAATTTGCTCTTTTGCGAGTAAATTATGTCAATCAAGTTGGTGCTTTCATGGATTGGGGAATGGAAAAAGATATTCTAGTTCCATTCAAAGAACAAGCACGTCCAATGGAAAAAGGAAAGCGTTATTTGGTTTACCTTTATATAGATGAAAAAACAAATCGTTTGGTAGCTTCAAGTAAGACCAATCAATTCTTAAGTAATGAAAATGTCACAGTTGAAAAAGGTGAAGAAGTTGATTTAATAGTTTCTCATATTACCGAACTTGGTATTAATGTAATTATCAACGAAAAACACAAAGGATTACTCTATAAAGATGAAGTTTATGATGAATCAATCCGAACAGGTGATAGAGCAATAGGATATATTAAAAATATTCGCCCAGACGGAAAAATTGATGTTTCGTTGCAAAAACAAGGTTACGAAAATGTAGAACCAAATGCTGAAAAAATATTAGATGAACTTCGTGCAAGTCGTGGTTTCTTGAGATTGAATGATAATTCGCATCCAGAAGATATTAAAACAGTTTTGAAAATGAGTAAAAAAACCTTCAAAAAAGCAATTGGTTCATTGTATAAAGACAAATTAATCGAAATTAAAGAAGACGGTATTTATTTAGTGAAAGAATAAAAACTTCATAATTTGGAAAGAAAAGATTTTATAAAATTAACATTAGGAGGATTAGCAGTGGCTTCATTACAACCTTTATATAGTTGGTCAAAAAGTTTAAAAGAAGATGATCAAAAACTTCCTGTTTTATTCATAGGTCATGGTTCGCCGATGAACGGAATAGAAGACAACGAGTTTTCAAGAACTTGGACTAAATTCGGAAAGGAAATACAAAAACCAAAAGCGGTTTTTGTCATTTCAGCACATTGGTTAACAAATGGAACACACATAACCGCGATGGAAAACCCAAAAACCATTCACGATTTTGGAGGTTTTCCTCAAGAACTTTTCAATGTACAATATCCTGCAAAAGGCGATCCAATTTTAGCAAAAACTACAAGCGAATTGATTACTTCCACAAATGTTGGACTCGATCATGACTGGGGATTAGACCACGGAACATGGACAGTTGTTCGTCACATGTACCCAAATGCTGATATTCCAGTTTTACAATTAAGTATAGATTATAACAAACCTCCACAATACCACTACGATTTGGCAAAACAATTAGCTTCACTTCGCAAAAAAGGTGTTCTAATCATTGGAAGTGGTAACATGGTACATAATCTTGGAATGATAGCTTGGGATAAAATACAAGAACCAGAGTATGGCTATGATTGGGCAATTGAAATGAATTCTATTTTTAAAAATAAAATTGCAAATGGTGATTATAATGCTTTGATAAATTTTGAAAAATTAAATCCTGCTGCCAAATTAGCAATTCCAACACCAGATCATTATTTTCCATTATTATATACTATAGCTTTGCAAGAAGGCAATGATGAAATTCAATTTTTCAATGACAAACCTGTAGCAGGTTCACTAACCATGACGTCGGTAAAAATTGGATAACTTCCCGTTGTTTTTTGACAAAAGATACTAAAAATCGTTTATTTTTACACTAAATTTTAAGAACCAAAAACTATGATTGATTGGAAAACCGTCAA
>CAZLEU010000095.1:0-11093 GCA_964558625.1 uncultured Flavobacterium sp. | reverse complement strand
TCGTAATATTATCAAGTTTAAATGTAATTGCAGGCGAATTAGACGCTTAATAATTATGGAAAAAACACATTATACTCAAGAGATAAACATAACTGAATTATTGATGAATCGTATCAATGAACTAATCAGTCATTATCCAGCAGATAAAAAGAAATCGGCTTTATTACCAGTTTTGCATGAAGTTCAAGACGCTCATGACAATTGGTTAAGTATTGAATTACAAAATAAAGTTGCCGAAATCCTAGAAATTCTCCCAATCGAAGTTTATGAAGTGGTAACTTTTTATACCATGTTCAATCAAAGACCAATTGGAAAACATATGTTCGAATTTTGTCAAACTTCCCCATGTTGTCAACGTGGTGTAGAAGACTTGATGGATTACACTTGCGAAAAGCTAGGTGTAAAAGTAGGCGAACCATCGGCAGACGGACAATTTGAAGTTAGAGGTGTTGAATGTTTAGGTGCTTGTGGATATGCTCCAATGATGCAATTGGGCGATTTCTACCATGAACATTTGACCAAAGAAAAAATAGATCAGTTAATTGCTGATTGCAAAGACGGAAAAATCACTTTACACGATAAATAATATCATGGGAAGAAAAATATTATTAGACAAAATCAATGTTCCAGGTATTAAAACCTACGAAGTATATCGTCGAGAAGGCGGTTATGCATCGGTAGAAAAAGCCCTAAAAACACTAACACCTGATGAAGTAACAGAAGAAGTAAAAACGTCAGGACTTCGTGGTCGTGGTGGTGCAGGTTTCCCAGTTGGTATGAAATGGAGTTTTATCGATAAAAAATCGGGAAATCCAAGACACTTAGTTTGCAATGCCGATGAGTCTGAACCGGGAACTTTCAAAGACCGCTATTTAATGGAATATATTCCGCATCTTCTGATAGAAGGAATGATTACATCAAGTTATGCTTTGGGAGCCAATCTTTCATATATCTACATTCGTGGAGAATATATGTGGGTTTACAAAATTTTAGAAAGAGCCATCGCCGAAGCAAAAGCTGCTGGTTGGTTAGGTAAAAATATATTAGGAACAGGATACGACTTAGAAGTTCATGTTCAAATAGGAGGTGGAGCCTATATTTGTGGAGAAGAAACAGCCCTAATCGAAAGTTTAGAAGGAAATCGCGGAAATCCTCGTTTGAAACCACCATTTCCAGCAGTAAAAGGACTTTGGCAAAACCCAACGGTTGTAAATAATGTAGAAAGTATTGCTTCTGTACCATGGATTATAAACAATTCAGGAGCCGATTATGCCGCTATAGGAATTGGTCGCTCTACTGGAACAAAATTAATTTCTGCATCGGGAAATATCAAAAATCCAGGGGTTTACGAAATTGAATTAGGTGTTTCGGTCTACGAATTCATGAATTCTGATGAATATTGTGGAGGAATGCAAACCGACAGACCACTAAAAGCTTTAGTTCCTGGAGGAAGTTCTGTACCCATTTTACCAGCTCATTTAATATATAAAACAGCTACAGGTGAAGACAGATTAATGACGTACGAAAGCTTATCAGATGGCGGATTCGCAACAGGTTCTATGTTAGGTTCAGGAGGATTTATTGTGTATGATGATCGCGCTTGTATTGTTCGTAATACATGGAATTTCTCACGTTTCTATCACCACGAATCTTGCGGTCAATGTACGCCTTGCCGTGAAGGAACGGGTTGGTTAGAAAAAGTGTTGTGGAGAATCGAAAACGGTCAAGGTCGCGAAGAAGATATTGAATTATTATGGAGTGTTCAATCTAAAATCGAAGGAAATACCATTTGTCCATTAGGAGACGCAGCTTCATGGCCAGTTGCGGCAGCAATTCGTCACTTTAGAGATGAATTTGAATACCATATTCGTTTCCCAGAAAAAGTAAAAAATAGAGATCATTTTGTTGCTGAACCATTTGAAAAAGTGAAACATTTAGTAACAAAACAAGAAGTTTAAGTTAAAAAGTACGAAGTTAGAAGTTACGAGTATAAAGTGGAGGCACTTAAACACTTAAAACTTTTAAACTTTTAAACAATTTTATAATGAAAGTAACCATAGACGGTCAAGAAATAGAAGTCGCTCCAGGAACAACCATCCTGCAAGCTGCTCGTATGATTGGTGGAGAATCTGTTCCGCCAGCCATGTGTTATTATTCTAAACTAAAAGGAACTGGCGGGAAATGCCGTTGCTGTTTAGTAGACGTTACCAAAGGTAGCGAAGCCGATCCAAGACCAATGCCAAAACTAGTTGCATCTTGTGTAACAGGCTGTCAAGACGGTATGGAAATAGCAAGCACCAAGTCGGATCGTGTAAAAGAAGCACGTAAGGCAGTAACCGAATTTCTTCTAATAAATCACCCATTAGATTGTCCAGTTTGTGACCAAGCGGGTGAATGTGATTTGCAAAACCTAAGCTTCGAACACGGAAAATCAGAAACTCGTTTTATTGAAGAAAAAAGAACGTTTGAACCAGAAGATATTGGTCCTTATATTCAATTGCACATGAATCGTTGTATCGTTTGCCAACGTTGTGTTGAAGTTGCCGATCAATTAACAGATAAAAGAGTCCACGGGGTTTTAAATCGTGGCGATCACTCACAAATTTCAACATGTGTTTCTGCTGCAATCGATAATGAGTTCTCAGGAAATATGATTGATGTTTGTCCAGTTGGTGCTTTAACCGATAAAACTTTCCGATTCAAATCGAGAGTTTGGTTTAACAAACCATTTAATGCTCACAGAGAGTGTACAACACCTGGATGTTGTGGAAAAACAACACTTTGGATGTTTGGAAATGAGATACAGAGAGTTACAGCAAGAAAGGATATTTACCATGAAGTAGAAGATTTTATCTGTAATACTTGCCGTTTTGACAAAAAAGAAGTTTCGGATTGGGTTATCGAAGGACCAAGAAAATTTGAAAAAGATTCTGTTATCAATCAAAATAACTATACCCGCAAAATGGATAAAGTTGTGATTGAAACCGAAAAAGGAATACTTGAAGGAAGAGAGATTGATAGAAAGAAAATTAGTATGGCTCAAATTCCATTAGATAACAACAAAAAAGCGTAAAAAATGGATAGTGCATTTATAATAGAAAAAAGTATTTTTATTGTTGTCATCTTTGCTTTTACGATGATAATGGCAATGTATTCTACTTGGGCAGAACGTAAAGTAGCTGCTTTTCTTCAAGATAGAGTTGGACCAAATAGAGCAGGTTGGGGAGGATTATTGCAACCACTTGCCGATGGTATGAAGCTTTTTGCCAAAGAAGAATTTGAACCAAATACTAAAAATAGATTTTTATTTTTTGTTGGACCAGCTATTGCAATGAGTACTGCTCTTATGACTAGTGCTGTTATTCCTTGGGGCGATAAATTAGAAATTTTTGGCAGAACTGTAATTCTTCAAGCAACAGATATTGATGTTTCATTATTATACATTTTTGGAGTAGTTTCTGTAGGTGTATATGGAATTATGATTGGGGGCTGGGCTTCTAATAATAAGTTCTCTTTAATGGGAGCGGTTCGTGCTGCATCACAAATGGTTTCTTATGAAGTTGCCATGGGACTATCAATGATTGCTTTGTTAATGATGACAGGAACATTAAGTTTAAAAGAAATCTCTGTTCAACAACATGGAATGCATTGGAATGTATTCTATCAACCATTATCATTCTTAATCTTTTTGATTTGTGCTTTTGCTGAAACCAATAGAACACCATTTGATTTAGCAGAATGTGAATCGGAATTGATAGGTGGTTACCATACAGAGTATTCATCAATGAAAATGGGATTCTATTTGTTTGCTGAATATGCTAATATGTTTATTTCGTCAACCATTATTTCAGTATTATTCTTTGGTGGTTATAACTATCCAGGAATGGCTTGGGCATTAGAAAATTGGGGCGTTAATATTGCTAATATAATCGGAATAGGAGCATTGTTTATAAAATTATGTTTCTTCATCTTCTTCTTTATGTGGATTAGATGGACAATTCCAAGATTTAGATACGATCAATTGATGAATTTAGGTTGGAGAATTTTAATTCCACTTTCAATTGTCAATATTATTATAACAGGAATTTGCATTTTAGCTTTTAAATAGGAAAAGAAATTATGTCAACATCAATACAAAGTATTTCATTATCGGGTAAGAAAAAACAGGTTTCCAATAAGGAAATGACGTTTTTAGAACGATTATATCTGGTTGCTATTGTAAAAGGGTTATGGATTACCATCAAACACTTTTTTAAGAAAAAAGCAACAATCCATTATCCAGAACAAGTGCGTGAGTTTAGCCCAGTTTATAGAGGAAGACACATGCTAAAACGAGATGAGCAGGGAAGAGAGAATTGTACTGCTTGTGGGTTGTGCGCACTTTCTTGTCCTGCAGAAGCTATCACAATGAAAGCTGAAGAGCGTAAAAAAGGCGAAGAACATTTGTATAGAGAAGAAAAATATGCTTCGATATATGAAATCAATATGTTGCGTTGTATTTTCTGTGGATTGTGTGAAGAAGCTTGTCCAAAAGATGCAATTTACCTGACAATTTCAAAAGAATTGGTTCCGCCACAATATAATAGAGAAAACTTTATTTTCGGAAAAGATAAATTAGTGATGCCACTTGAAATGGCTATGGCAAATACTAAAAAACTGAATTAATTATGTCACCGATACTTATACTATTTTACATTTTAGCGGCAATAACATTGTCAACTGCATTTTTGACAATTTATAGTAGAAACCCAATTCACAGTGCGATTTATCTAGTGATCTGTTTTTTCTCTATTGCAGGGCATTATTTACTATTTAACGCTCAGTTTTTAGCACTAGTACATATTATTGTTTACTCTGGAGCCATCATGGTTTTATTTTTATTTACTATTATGTTGATGAATTTAAATAAAGAAGATGAAGTTCATAAACCTAGAATTACACGATTAGGAGCCGTAGTTGTGATGAGTATAACATGTTTGGTTTTATTAGCAATCTTTGTAAATTCAAAACCAATTGTTGGCGAATACGATAGTAATGGAAATGATTTTCAATCAATAAAAGCTTTAGGAAAAGTATTGTTGAACGAATATATGGTGCCATTTGAATATGCTTCAATATTGTTATTAACAGCAATGATAGGAACCGTTTTATTGTCTAAAAAAGAAAAAACAGGAAAAAACAATGAGTAATATTTTAAATGAAATAGGTATAGAAAACTATCTTTTCCTTTCGGCAATACTCTTTAGTATTGGCGTTTTTGGGGTATTGTATAGAAGAAATGCTATTATAGTTTTTATGTCAATCGAAATCATGTTGAATGCTGTAAACCTGTTGTTTGTTGCTTTTTCAACGTATCATCAAGATGCAGAAGGGCAAGTTTTTGTGTTTTTTTCGATGGCAGTGGCGGCAGCCGAAGTAGCGGTAGGATTAGCAATATTAGTTTCTATTTATAGAAACTTGGGCTCAATTGATATTGCCAAATTAAAAAATTTAAAAGGATAGTTCGCAATGGATACAAGTTTAGCTCTTATTTTAGTTTTAGCACCTTTTATTGGTTTTTTACTTAATGTCTTCTTTGGAAAAACACTTGGTAAATCAGTTTCTGGTGTCATCGGAACTTTGTCTGTTGTAGTTTCATTTGTGATTTCTATTGTGTTTTTTATGCAATTAAGTCAAACAAATAAACCGATAGAAGTTTCTTTATTTGACTGGATTCAAATTAGTAATTTCAAACTAGATTTTGGATTTTTATTAGATCAATTATCTTTACTTTGGTTACTATTTGTAACGGGGATTGGCTCGCTGATTCACTTATATTCTATAAGTTATATGCACGATGATGAAAATATGCATAAGTTTTTTGCTTATTTAAATTTGTTCATTTTCTTCATGATTACACTTGTTGTTGGGAGCAACCTTTTAGTCATGTTTATCGGTTGGGAAGGCGTAGGACTTTGTTCTTATTTACTAATCGGATTTTGGTATAAAAACCAAGACTATAACGATGCTGCCAAAAAAGCATTTATAATGAATAGAATTGGAGATTTAGGTTTACTAGTCGGTATATTTATTGTTGCTGCTTTGTTCTCAACCTTAAATTTTATTGAATTAAAAGAAGCTATTCTTGACGGAACTAATTCTGGAAATACCGTTTGGATAGCAATTGCCGCTTTCGCTTTATTTATTGGTGCAACAGGAAAATCGGCTCAAATTCCATTATATACTTGGTTGCCTGATGCAATGGCTGGTCCAACTCCTGTTTCTGCCCTAATCCATGCTGCGACAATGGTAACGGCTGGTATTTTTATGGTAACAAGATTAAATTTCTTATTCGATTTAGCACCTCAAATTCAAACTATAATAGCTGTTATTGGAGCTATCACCGCTTTAGTTGCCGCAACAATTGGTTTGGTTCAAAATGATATTAAAAAAGTATTAGCTTATTCAACAGTTTCTCAATTAGGGTTAATGTTTCTTGCTTTGGGGATGGGTGCTTATCAAGTAGCCGTTTTCCATGTTATCACGCATGCTTTCTTCAAAGCTTGTTTGTTCTTAGGTTCAGGTTCGGTAATTCATGCACTACACGGCGAGCAAGATATGCGAAAAATGGGTGGATTGAAAAAAGCAATGCCAATAACTTTTTGGACAATGCTGATAGCTTCATTGGCCATTGCTGGAATTTTTCCTTTTGCTGGATTCTGGTCTAAAGATGAAATTTTAATCTCGGCTTTCCACGGAAATATTGTGCTTTGGGTTGTAGGTTCAATCGCTTCAATCTTAACCGCTTTCTACATGTTCAGATTAATGTATCTAACTTTCTACAAAGAATTTAGAGGAACTGAGCATCAAAAAAGTCATTTACACGAAAGTCCTTCTTTGATTACTTTCCCATTAATTGTTTTAGCCATTTTATCATTTGTTGGTGGAGTAATTAGTTTGCCAACAAATAGCTGGTTAAATCATTATTTGGCACCACTTTTTAGTGCAGCAGCACACGAAGAACACGTTTTAGGTACAACAGAATATGCGTTAATGGCCATTGCCTTGTTGGGTGCAATTATCGGAATCGGAGTTGCTTTCGCAAAATACATTAAGAATAGTGAAATTCCAGCTGAAGACGATGATATTAAAGGATTTTCTAAGGTTTTATATGATAAATATTATGTGGATGAATTCTACACAGCAATTATTGTAAACCCTATCAACACGCTTTCATCATTCTTTAGAAAATATATCGAAAGAGGAATTTCGAGTTTAGTTTTCGGATTTGGTCAAATGGCAAATTCATTAGCAAATGCCGGAAAACGAGTTCAAAGCGGAAGTATCGGTTTATATCTTTTTGCTTTCGTAATTGGCGTAAGTGCTATATTGTTTTATTTATTTTTAGCTCAATAATCTTTACATAATGGATGTAACTACTATATTACTTTTACTTTTGGTTGGCTCAATTGCAACCTATTTTTCGGGAGACAAGTTAGCTTCTAAAGTAGCATTGCTTTTTGGATTAGCTGCTTTTGTAGCAACGATTTTTGTTCTCAACTCGTTCAATGCAGGTCAAGATGTAAGTTTCTTTTCTGCTTGGATTGGTGAGCCTAAAGTTTCTTTTGCTCTAAATGCCGATGGACTAGCACTCATAATGGTTTTATTGACAACGTCGTTATTACCGATTATCATCTATTCTTCTTTTGGGAATGAGTATAAAAATTCAAAAAGTTTCTACTCCCTAGTGTTGTTTATGGGATTTGCAATGGTTGGAACTTTTCTTGCTTCAGACGCTTTATTGTACTATGTTTTTTGGGAATTATCCTTAATACCAATTTATTTTATAGCATTACTTTGGGGTAATGGAGAAGAAGATTCACGTAAAAAAGCAGTTGTCAAATTCTTTATTTACACATTGGCAGGTTCATTATTTATGCTTGTTGCCTTTATCTTTTTATACCAGAGAGCTGGAAGTTTCTTGCTAGAAGATTTGTATAATATGAAAATCACAACTAGTGAACAAACATGGATTTTCTTAGCATTTTTCTTAGCTTATGCTATTAAAATTCCTTTGATACCATTCCATACCTGGCAAGCAAAAGTATACCAAAAAGCACCAACAGTAGGAACTATGTTATTGTCAGGGATTATGTTAAAAATGGGTTTGTACAGCGTTATTCGTTGGCAAATTTCATTGGCAAGATTTTCTGCAATTGAGTACAAAAATGTATTTATTACAATCGGAGTTGCAGGTGTAATTTATGGTTCAATTGTTGCTTTAAGACAAAAAGATTTAAAGAAATTATTGGCGTATTCTTCATTAGCACACGTTGGATTAATAGCGGCAGGAACGTATACTTTATCCCTTGATGGTTTGAGAGGTTCTGTATTGCAAATGTTAGCACACGGATTTGTTGTAGTTGGATTGTTTTTTGCTGCCGAAATAATCTATAGAAGATACCAAACAAGAGAAATATCCGAAATGGGAGGCATTCGTTCTCAAGCACCAAAATTTACATCTATGTTTATGATTTTGGTTGTCGCATCTGTTGCTTTACCAGGTACTTTCAACTTTATTGGAGAATTTACAGTTCTATATAGCTTATTTCAGACAAATATTTGGTTTGCCATTTTAGGTGGAACAACAATTATTTTGGGAGCCTATTATATGCTAAAAATGTTCCAAAATGTAATGTTAGGAGAAACTAACACAAGCGTTTTTAGGGATGTAACTTTCAATGAAGGATTGACATTAATTATTATTATTGGCGTTTTATTCTTCTTTGGATTGTATCCAAAACCATTAACAGATTTGATCACACCAAGTATCGAAAATATCATCAACCAGATTAACCGAACTAACTAGTTTTACAAAATGACGACATTAATAGCAATAATAGGATTAGGTGTTTTATGTCTTGCATTTGAAATTTTCAATGCCAGAAAAATCATTGTTCCTGTAACAATTATAGGTTTACTAGCCATTTTTGGATTAAATGCCACTCAATTTAATATGCCAGCTAGTTTTTATAACAATATGATTGTAACCAATAATTTTTCGGTTGCTTTCTCAGGGTTGTTTATACTTCTTACGATTTTTTTGGTAGCATTGAGTCACGATTTTTACAAACAGCAGCAAACTAAAATTTCCGATTTTATAGCAATCAAAATATTTTTATTGTCTGGAGCTGTTGCTATGGTTTCTTTTGGAAACTTAGCTATGTTCTTTTTGGGGATTGAAGTTTTATCTATTTCATTATACATTTTAGCAGCAAGCAAAAGGTTAGACATAAAAAGTAATGAAGCGGGAATGAAGTATTTCCTGATGGGTTCGTTTGCATCTGGGATTATACTTTTTGGAATATGTTTAGTTTATGGAGCAACGGGTTATTTTGATGTAACTGAAATATATGATTTATCACAAGGAGCAGGATTACCAGCTTGGTTTTTCATAGGAATCTCTATGATGGTTATTGGGATGTTGTTTAAAATTGCGGCTGTACCATTTCATTTTTGGGCACCAGATGTGTACGAAGGTTCACCATCAATGGTTACAGCAACTATGAGTACATTGGCCAAAGTAGTTGCTATTGCAACTTTGTATAAGCTGGTTACATCTTTAAATGTGGCTGTGGAATATAAATTTGAAATTGTTATTTTGGTCGTTTCAATATTATCTATGACAGTCGGAAATATTATGGCACTACGTCAAAATAATGTGAAACGTATGTTGGCCTTTTCAGGAATCTCTCATGCAGGATTTATGTTAATGGCATTATTAGGTTTTTCATCTGCAGCAGGTAGTCTATTGTATTATACGGCAGCTTATGCATTGGCAGGTATCGCTTCTTTTGCTGTAATTATTTTGATAACCAAAAACAAAAACAACGAAGATATTGTTAATTTCAATGGATTGGGGAAAACAAATCCATTAATGGCGGCTATTTTAACGGCATCTTTATTATCAATGGCAGGAATTCCAATTTTTGCTGGATTTTTTGCGAAACTAATGTTGTTTAACCAAGCCATAAAAGCGGGTTACTTAATTGTAGTTATTGCAGGTGTGATCAACTCAATTATAAGTGTTGGTTATTATTTCAAATTAATTTTAGCGATGTACACTAAAGATGCTAGCGAAGACTCGAACAATAGCGAACTAACAACGCAAAAACCAACTGTACCATTTGTATATTACGCTGTTGCAGTTGTTGCAATCCTACTAAATATCCTAATCGGAATTTTCCCTTCAATGATTACCGATTTATTGAAATAAGATTTAAATTATCACAAATAAAAAACCATCAAAAGCAATTTTGGTGGTTTTTTATTTGTGATAATTTTCTATTTTATTTTAAAAATTATCACAAATGAAAACTGCACAACTATTCGTGAACAACTTGGGATTTCACAACAAGTGTTGACAATATATCTTTCAATAAGATTAAGTCAATTGGCGCTATATGAAACTAGTAAACGTGAATTGCCAGTTGGGACGACAGAAAAACTTGTAGATATTTTATTATTCTTAAACAAAAAAATCAAACAAGAAAAGGAACTATTAAATAAACAACAGTCAAAAGTTCAGATTCTGATAGAAATGCAATTTATAGAGTTAGAATTAAAACAAATCAAAACAAGCTTAACTCATTCAATTGTAAGCTTTTTTAGGAAAGGAAAAGTTTAGCAAGCTAAAAAACTATGGAACAAGAAGGAATTAGAAGTCAGTTAGATTTTGCTAAAACACTTACTAAAAGTAATTACTCCAATTTTATTACATCCTTTACTAATTAGTTTGTTATATTTTGACAACCTACTTTATGACATAAAGAATAAAAATAGACATAAAAATCCCCATTAATGGGGATTTTTTATACTAAAACAAGTCATTAACTTTGTCAAAATAATTTAAAATAAATAAAAATAGTATGTATTTTATTCTTATCTTCGATTTTCCCTGAATTACTATCCTATTTTTTCTTATTTTCTTGCTAAATATTCATTTTCGATATTTATAATTAACGTTTTTTTCTCATTTTTGTGGCAACTCAAAATCTAAGACATATAATAACCAAATAGACATTCGATGATACACACTGTAAAACTGACTTTTA
>CAZLEU010000094.1:0-11232 GCA_964558625.1 uncultured Flavobacterium sp. | reverse complement strand
ACCAAAATATGGCAGTTAGTGGTGATAAACTGATGCCTAATGTAAAAATTGGTTTAATTTCATCTTTTGGAGATAAATTAGAACCGCTTCAAGAACGTTTAGAAAAACTGTTGGCCAATGCCGATGTAATGATTACCAATATAAACTCAGTTTTAGATGCGCAAACACAAACCAATCTAAAAGCAGCTGTAAAAGAATTAAATACAACTTTAGCAAATTTCAGTCATGTTTCTTCCAATATTGACGGAATGTTGGTTGAAAATAGAACAAAAATTGGATCGGCAGTTTCTAATTTAGATAAAACAACTCAAAGTTTTGCCAACATTTCTTCTGATTTGGAAAAAGCTAAATTGAATGAAATGGTTACTAAATTGCAAACTACTCTAGACAATGTCAATAAAATTATGGCGAGCATCGATTCGGGTAACGGAACTGTTGGCAAATTGATGAAAGATGATAAAATGTACACCAATTTTACCAAAGCCTCCAAAGAATTAGAATTATTGCTTCAAGATTTACGATTAAATCCAACCCGATATGTAAATGTTTCTCTTTTTGGAAAGAAAAACAAACCTTATGTAGAACCAGTATCCGATACAATCAAAAAGTAAAAACGACCAACTATGAGTTTTTTAGATAATATACTATTTGCAATTCTCCTTACAATAGGTTTTGGCTATTTTACTATTAATGTAAAAAAGCTAATTCGTAACATTAAGTTAGGACAAGACATTGATAGAACAGATAATACATCACAACGATGGAAAAATATGACGATGATAGCACTTGGTCAATCCAAAATGGTGAAAAGACCTATAGCTGGATTTTTACATATTATAGTTTATGTTGGTTTTGTCATTATCAATATCGAATTACTTGAAATCATAATCGACGGACTTTTTGGTACACACAGAGTATTCTCTATTTTAGGAAGTCTATATAATTTCCTAATTGGTTCGTTTGAAATACTAGCGTTATTAGTATTAGTAGCGGTAATTGCATTTTGGATAAGAAGAAACGGTATCAAACTATTACGTTTTACAAGTTCCGATTTGAATGGCACTCCAAAGAAAGATGCCAATACAATTTTGTATTTCGAAATAATACTTATGTCATTATTTTTACTAATGAATGCAGCAGATTTTCATTTGCAAAATGTAGCAGGTGGTTTTGGACATTACCATCAAGCAGGATCATTTCCAATCTCACAATTTATTGCACCCATCTTTGATGGAATGAACAATCAATTGGTAGCTATTTTAGAAAGAGCATTTTGGTGGCTACATATCGTAGGAATTTTATGCTTTTTAAACTATTTATACTTTTCAAAACATTTGCATATTTTATTGGCTTTCCCAAATACATTTTATGCCGATTTGAACGCCAAAGGAAAGTTTGATAACCTTGAGAGTGTAACAAAAGAGGTTAAATTAATGATGGATCCAAATGCAGATCCTTTTGCTGCACAAGCTGTCGATGAAAATGCAACACCAAGCAAATTTGGTGCTTCCGATGTTCAAGATTTGAATTGGGTTCAATTGCTAAACGCCTATACTTGTACAGAATGTGGTCGTTGTACATCTTCATGTCCTGCAAATCAAACTGGTAAAAAATTGTCACCACGAAAAATCATGATGGCAACGCGTGACAGATTAGAAGAAGTTGGTAGAAATTTGGATGCAAATAAAGGAGTTTTTGTTCCAGATAATAAATCGTTATTAAACGATTATATCACTACCGAAGAGCTTTGGGCATGTACATCGTGTAATGCATGTGTTGAGGAATGTCCTGTAAGTATCAGCCCATTATCCATTATTATGGATATGAGAAGATACCTAGTTATGGAGCAAAGTGCGGCACCACAATCACTAAATGCCATGATGAGCAATATCGAAAATAATGGAGCACCATGGCAATACAACCAAATGGATAGATTAAACTGGAAAGACGAAAATTAAATAATAACAAAAATGATATTTTCCCTTTGTGAGGCTTGGGAAACTGTCAAATGAAAAGAACTAAAAAAATAGAAAATGAAAGCGGAAGACATAGACAAAACCTTACAAACTGTTACCGAAAACGGACAACATTTAAGTCCAATATTACCTGAGGGTGTAAAAAATTATCTAATCGACATAGATGGTACTGTTTGTGACGACATTCCAAATGAAGAACCCGAAAGAATGTTAACAGCAGAAGTGTATCCAGATGCATTAGTTACATTGAATAAATGGTATGATGAAGGCCATATTATATTTTTCTTCACCTCAAGGACTGAGGCACATAGAGATTATACCGAACGTTGGTTAAAACAACATGGTTTTAAATACCATGGCATTTTGTTTGGAAAACCTCGTGGTGGAAATTACCACTGGATAGACAATCACTTGGTAAAAGCAACTCGTTATAGAGGTAAATTTACCGATTTAATAGAAAAAGAAGTAACCATCGAAGTTTTTGATGATGGACAACATGAGTAATTAATTTGGTTGTTAGTGTATTTGGTTATTTGGATAACCGAATTCGTAAGTATATAGAATAAACGAATAAACAATAAATTATGTCAGAAGTTTTAATTGTGCCTACAATGGCCGAAATGATGGCCCAAGGCAAACAACCAGAAGTATTATTTTGGGTTGGATGTTCTGGTAGTTTTGATGATAGAGCAAAACGTATTACAAAGGCATTTGTGCGAATTTTAAATCGTGCAAAGGTTGATTTTGCTGTACTTGGAACTGAAGAAAGTTGTACAGGCGATCCTGCAAAACGTGCTGGAAATGAATTTTTATTTCAAATGCAAGCCATGATGAATATTGAAGTCATGAATGCATATGAGGTAAAAAAAATTGTAACGGCATGTCCACATTGTTTTAACACAATTAAAAATGAATACCCAGAATTAGGTGGGAAATATGAAGTAGTTCATCATACTGAATTTTTAAAATCATTGCTAGATTCAGGTAGATTAACAATAGAAGGCGGACAATTCAAAGGAAAAAGAATTACATTCCACGACCCATGTTATTTAGGTAGAGCGAATAATATTTATGAAGCACCAAGGGATTTAATTCAAAAATTGGATGCCGAATTGGTCGAAATGAAACGTTCAAAAGCAAATGGTTTATGCTGTGGAGCAGGAGGAGCACAAATGTTCAAAGATGCTGAACCTGGAAACAAAGAAATTAATATAGAAAGAACTGAGGATGCTTTAGTATTAAAACCAGAAATCATTGCTGCTGGTTGTCCGTTTTGCAATACCATGTTAACAGACGGTGTAAAAAATAAAGAAAAAGAAGCCGATGTAAAAGTGCTTGATATTGCTGAATTAATAGCAAATGCACAAGATTTATAATTTCAAAATCTAAAATATAATCCCCGAAATTAAATATAAATGTACGTACCATTTGAAACATTGCCCGAAGAATCACGTATTTGGATATACCAATCCAGTCGCAAATTTTCTGATACGGAAATTGCAGAAATTGAAAAAGATTTGATTGAATTTCTTACCAATTGGTCTGCTCATGGAAGTGCATTAGAAGCCTCTTATCAAATAAAATATAATAGATTTATTATCATAGCAATCAATCAAGAAGTTCACCCAGCCACTGGTTGTTCAATTGATGCATCAGTATTATTTATTCAAAACCTTGAAAAAAAGTATGACGTTGATTTATTGGATAAAATGAATGTAGCTTTCAAACAAGGCGAATTTATTACATACAAAAACCTACTCGATTTTAAAAAACTTGCAAAAGAAAAAGCAGTTTCTGGTAACACAATTGTTTTCAATAATTTAGTGAATACCATACAAGAATGGAACGAAAGTTGGGAAGTACCAGCTTCAGAAAGTTGGCACAGTCGTTTCTTTTAAAAAAATCAAATTTTCAGCATGAATTACAATAAAAATAACATTTTTATCAAGGCACTATTTATGGCAATAATCGTTATTGTTACTATAAACTGTGCTTCCAAAAAAAACAATTCTATTCCAGTAGCTAAGACACCTGCTGTTCAAGTTATAAAGAAAAAAGAAATAATAGGTGATGATCATGAAATTGTTGAAGAAATCCAAGAAGTAGTTCTTCCAAAATATACCAAAGACTCTACAGATTACTTTCCAGATTCATCATTTGAAATACAATGGTCTGACAGTATCTATAATACATTAAGTCTAGACGAAAAGATAAGCCAATTAATGATGATACCTGCTTATCCTAATAAAGATGAAGTTCATTATACTACAGTAGATTCCTTAATATCAAAATATAAGGTAGGAGGTTTAATATTCTTTCAAGGTGGACCAGTAAAGCAAGCCAAACTCAACAACCGTTTTCAAAGCAAATCCAAAATTCCATTGTTAATTGGTATTGACGCAGAATGGGGATTAAGTATGCGAGTTGATTCAACCTATAAATTCCCATTTAACATGACTCTAGGGGCGGTTAAAGATTTGAATTTAATCGAAGCAGTTGGGAAAAAAATGGGAGCAGAAGCCAAAAGAATGGGAATTCATTACACATTTTCACCTGTTGTAGATATTAATATAAATCCTAAGAATCCAATAATTGGTGTTCGTTCTTTTGGAGAAGATAAAGAAGATGTAACCAACAAAGCTATTGCACTCATGAAAGGGATTAATAGTCAAGGTGTATTTGCAACAGCAAAACATTTTCCTGGGCATGGTGACACTGCTACCGATTCTCACCATAGCTTACCTGTCATCAATTTTACCAAACTTAGACTTGACGAAGTAGAACTCTATCCATATAAGAAAATAATATCCGAAGGTTTGCAATCGGTTATGGTTGCACACCTAAATGTACCAGTATTAGAGCCTAATCCTGCAACACCAAGCTCGCTTTCTAAAAATATTATTACCGATTTATTAAAGAAAGAACTCGGTTTTAAAGGAATGATTTTTACTGATGCTCTTAACATGAAAGCAGCGAGTAATGCCCTAAAACCAGGTGAAATAGAACTAGCTGCTTTTTTAGCAGGTAATGACATTTTATTGATGCCCGAAAATGTTCCAGTAGCAATTGAAACAATCAAAAAAGCATACAACGATACACTTTTTTCTGAAGAACGATTAGCAGAATCTGTCAAAAAAATTCTACGTCATAAATATAAAATGGGATTGCAAAATTACAAACCTATTGTAATAGATAATTTATATAATGATATTAATCCTGTTCTTAATGATTCATTACAATATGCAATTTATCAAAATGCAATAACAGTTTTAAAAAATGACTCTAAAATACTGCCAATTAAAGATTTATCAAAAAAAATTGCTTATGTTAAGATTGGTAAAGATTCAAATTCGGACTTTATCGAAACACTAAAAAAATATACTTCGGTGACAGAGGTTATCGGCGAAAACAGTATAGAATTAAACGAAAAACTTAAATATTTTGATATCGTTATTGTAGGATATCATCCTTCAGATAAAGCATGGAGAAATACAAATCTAAACGATGCCGAAGTTGCTCTTATAAATGAGTTAGCTTCTCATAATAAAGTAATTGTTGATTTGTTTGCTAAACCCTACACACTTTTGCCTTTTACCGATTTTGATTCCTTTGAAGCATTGATTATTTCGTATCAAAATAATCCAATAGCGCAAGTTGTATCTTCCGAAATTATTTTTGGTGCATCACAAGCTAAAGGTAAACTACCCGTTTCTATTAATTCATTTTTCAAAATAAATGATGGAATTACAACTCAAAATTTATATAGATTAGGATTTTCATCGCCAGAGTTTGTTGGAATTAACTCAGAAAAATTAAAAGAAATTGAAAATTACACGAATAAAGCCATCTCTAGAAAAATGGCACCAGGAATGCAGGTTTTAGCAGCTAGAAAAGGGAAAGTGTTCTATCAAAAATCATTTGGATATCATACTTATAATCAAATAACAAAAGTTCAAAACTCAGATATTTATGATGTAGCTTCAATAACAAAGATGGTTGCAACACTACCCAATATTATGCAGCATTTTGATAAAAAGAAGTTAACACTTACTACAACTTTGGGTGAGATGCTACCCATTTTTAAAAATACAGATAAACAAAATATTAGCCTTCTTGATGTCTTATCTCATTACGGTGGATTACAAGCATGGAAACCATTTTATAAAGAAACATTAGATAGTTTGCATTGCCCATTAGATAAATATTATAGTAAAACATACTCTTCAATATTTTCTCGTAAAGTTGTAGACAGTCTATACTTTAGAACAGATTATCACGATAGCATAATGAAATATATTGCCGATAGTAAATTGGCCGAAACCAAAACATATAAATATAGTGATTTTGCATTCATGATTTTGGCAGAATATTTAAAAAAAGCTACAGGAAAAACTATCGATAGATTGGCTTATGACAATTTTTATAAGTCAATGGGTATGAATTATACACTATATAATCCATTACAAAAATTTGATAAATCGGTTATTCCACCATCAGAAGATGATGATTATTTTCGTCATACAATTGTTCAAGGTTATGTACATGATATGGCAGCGGCTTTAGAAGGTGGTGTTGCAGGTCATGCTGGCGTTTTTTCAAACAGTATGGATATTGCCAAGATGATGCAAATGTATTTGCAGAAAGGGCGTTACGGAACTAAACGTTATTTTTCTGAAGAAACATTCAATACATTCAATAACTGTTATTACTGTGATTTGGGAAACCGACGCGGATTGGGATTTGATAAGCCTCAAAGCGACAAAAAAGATGCAACTTGTGATTGCGTTTCAATGCTAAGCTTTGGTCATACTGGCTTTACAGGTACTATAGCTTGGGCTGACCCCGAAACCGAGATAATTTATGTCTTTTTATCAAACAGAACATTTCCAAGTTCAACATACAATACCTTATCAAAGGAAAACATTAGAGAAGATATTCAAAAAATTATTCAAGATGCCATTATCAAATAATTTAACTTCATTTTTTGAGTTTTCTAATTAAGTATATTTAATTTCGTAATTCTAAAAATTTTAAAATGAAAATTGCAATTGTTTGTTATCCTACATTTGGTGGTAGTGGTGTTGTTGCTACCGAGTTGGGTATAGAGCTCTCTCATCGCGGTCACGAAGTTCACTTCATTACATACAAACAACCTGTTCGTCTCGAATTACTAAATCCTAATGTTTATTTTCATGAAGTAAATGTTCCCGAATATCCTTTGTTTCATTATCAACCTTATGAATTAGCACTATCAAGCAAAGTCGTTGATACAGTGAAATTATATAAAATAGAATTGTTACACGTACATTATGCAATTCCACATGCATATGCAGGGTATATGGCTAAACAAATGTTAAAAGATGAAGGTATTCATCTTCCAATGGTCACTACACTTCATGGAACGGATATAACCCTTGTTGGAAATCATCCTTTCTATAAAACCGCGGTAACTTTTAGCATCAATAAATCCGATATAGTAACATCGGTTTCACAAAGTTTAAAAGAGGATACTTTAAAGCTATTTAACATCAAAAAAGAAATAAATGTAATTCCCAATTTTATTGAACTTGATAAGCATCGAAATGAAACATTAATTTCATGTCAACGCTCTGTTATGGCCAAATCTGATGAAAAAATTATTACCCATATAAGTAATTTTAGAAAAGTTAAAAGAATACCAGACGTTATTAAAATTTTCTTCAAAGTTCAAGAAAAAATACCTGCCAAATTAATGATGGTAGGAGATGGGCCAGAAAAACAAAGAGCAGAGATTTTGTGCCAAGAATTAGGAATTGCAGACAGAGTAATTTTCTTTGGAAATAGTAATGAAATAGATAAAATTCTTTCTTATTCAGATTTATTTTTATTACCATCAGAAACTGAAAGCTTTGGTTTGGCTGCTCTAGAAGCGATGGCTTGGAGTGTACCCGTTATATCAAGTAATTCAGGTGGCTTATCCGAAGTAAATTTTGAAGGGCAATCAGGATACTTAAGTGATGTTGGAGATATTGATGAAATGGCCTTAAATGCTTTAAGAATTTTAGAAAATGAAGATACACTTTTAGAATTCAAGAAAAGGGCCTTAGCAGTAGCCCAACAATTTGATATCAAGAATATACTTCCTATGTATGAAGCTTTATACAAAACTGCCCTAACAATATAAGATCATGAAAAAAATAATAATTTTATTTTTAATTATCATCTTGTACTCGTGTGCGAGCAATTCTTCTCAAAAAACAAAACCATTATTTGAAATATTGACTGAGCAAAATAATGGAGGCGCTTCTATACAATTTTATGAAATTCTAACAGAAGAAAAAGAAATCACAATGTTATTAAGCGATGAAAATTTAAAAAAGAAAATTAAACCTCAAGATATAAAAACGGCCAATTTTATTATTTTAAACTTAGGAGAAAAAACGACTGGAGGTTATTCAGTTACGATTGAATCGGTAGAAGAAACAGCTAGCCAAATTATTGTAACAGTAAAAGAGAATAAACCTAATGTAGATGGTTATGTGACTGATGTAATAAGCAACCCATACACAATTGTGAAAATAAATTCGAAAAAAGAAATTATTATAAAATAAAAAACCCCGTTATTATTAACGGGGTTTTTAATACTTATTAGTTGAATTTATATCTAATTCCTAGAGCGATATCTGGACCAAAACTATCATCTCTATAGTTCTCAGAATCAAAATATAATTCTGGACGCATATCAAGTGATAATTGCAAAGGAATGTCAAAATTGTATTCGATACCGATATCACCAGCAGCAAAAAGAATAGTACCACTGTCACTAATGCCTTTATAATCATAGTTCCAAGTACCAACACCACCACCTACACCAGCATACCAGTTAAATCCACCATCAATATTCCAAACCCATTGGTATAAACCAGCAATTTTGATTGCATCAACATTATTTGAATTTCTCCACCCCAAGTCAAGCTCAAGTCTGTTATTGTTTTTAATACCTCTTTGGTAAGAAACTTCTCCACCAAAGCCATCACTATCTCCTAATCTCAATCCTAACGCATTTTTTGAAATGTCTTGCGCTTGAGAGCTGAATGCAAGTCCTACAAGCATAAAAGCTGATAAAATAAGTTTTTTCATGTTTAATTATTTTTTGTATTAATTGTTATTGCAAAGTTATAACGTAAAATATCAATTAAACTTATAAAATTTTCATAAAATTTTACATAATGATGGTATTAGTTTATCAAGTAAGTTGTTAAATAATCATTTATGTTTTGTTCGCCTTGTTGTGGTATACCAGAGTTAGCCAATAAAGGAGCTATACTAGCTTCAGCAGAATATTTAACAACAGTATTTGCTTTAATAACACCAATATTTTTTGAATAATATTGTTCCGATACAATAACATTTTGTGGAGTTAATATTGTGATTCCTGTTGATAAATCTCCTAAAACCACTTTTAAATTCACTTCAATTCTTGTTTTCTTTATGTCATTATAGGTCTGATTCTTAACAACCATAGGAGCAACATCCCCTAAGCATATTGATTTTAAAGAGTATACAAAAGTCAATTTGGCATTATTGGGTAAAATGCTAGTATTCTCAAAAGACACAGGACTAGTTTGACTCAATATTTCATTTACAGTTCCGTTTTCTTTAAAAATAACAAAATCTGTTACATTAAACTCCAATGGCAATGAGGCATCTAGGTTTACTGTTATAGAACCTGAAAGTTTTAATGAACTTCCGTCAATTCTTAAACTATTATTGTTTAGCATGTTGCCATAAAATCCTGTTGGACTAACTTCAGTCTTCATTTTTTTATAAGTAAATGAATTTAAAACGACATCACTATCAACCAACAGTTTATCTTGGCCAACAACAGTAGATCCTGCTGGTAAAACAGGAATATTCTCTGTTTCATAATTCCAATAATTAGCTATTTTTATGGGTTGGTATACCGTTGGAATATTATTTCCATCAGTTGGTAGATTAGTTTGTGATGCATCATCATCACTTGAACAGCTAATGATAAATAGAGATAATACTAAAATAAAAAAATAAGGGAATTTCATAATTTTTATATGTAAGTTTTTTGCTAAAATAGTAATTTAATAATAATTAAAAATAAATTGTGTAAAAATCTAAATATAGCCTATATGAAATGACTTTCAAACTTGGAAAAATATGCTATATTTGTTCAAAACAAACTACAATGGCAGGCAATAGTTATGGAACGCTTTACAGAATAACCACATTTGGAGAATCGCATGGCGAAGCCCTTGGTGGAATAATTGACGGTTGTCCAGCTGGAATTAAACTTAATTTTGAGGAAATTCAAAATGAGATGCAACGTCGCAAACCTGGTCAATCTTCAATTGTAACTCAAAGAAAGGAAGAGGATAAAGTTCAATTTTTGTCTGGAATTTTTGACGGAAAAACAACAGGTACTCCCATAGGGTTTATAATTCCCAATACCAATCAAAAATCAGATGATTATTCCCATATAAAAGATAGTTACCGACCCAGTCACGCCGATTATGTATATGAAAAAAAATATGGAATTAGAGATTATCGAGGTGGCGGAAGAAGTTCTGCTCGTGAAACAGCGAGTAGAGTTGTGGCTGGTGCAATTGCCAAACAAATAATTGGGGGTATCAAAATAAATGCGTTTGTTTCTTCTGTTGGAGAAATTTTTATAAATAAGCCATACCAAGATTTAAACTTTTCATTAACAGAAACCAATGCAGTACGTTGCCCAGATATGGAAACTGCAAAAAAGATGGAACAATACATCAAGGAGATTAAAAAGCAAGGCGACACAATTGGCGGAACTATTACTTGTATAATACAAAATGTTCCTATTGGTCTAGGTGAGCCCGTTTTTGATAAACTACATGCTGAGTTAGGTAAAGCAATGTTATCAATAAATGCGGTAAAAGGTTTCGAATTTGGAAGCGGATTCTGCGGTGCTCGAATGAGAGGTAGCGAACATAACGATTTATATAATGAAGATGGCACAACCAAAACCAATCTTTCGGGAGGTATACAGGGCGGAATTTCCAATGGAATGGATATTTATTTTAGAGTAGCTTTCAAGCCAGTCGCCACTTTAATTCAAAAACAAGAAGTATTAACCAACCAAAATCAATTAAAAGTACAACAAGGAAAAGGAAGACATGATCCATGTGTTGTTCCTAGAGCAGTTCCTATTGTTGAAGCCATGACAGCCATCGTTTTGGCTGACTTCTATTTACGAAACAAGACTTTAAAA
>CAZLEU010000093.1:0-11317 GCA_964558625.1 uncultured Flavobacterium sp. | reverse complement strand
GGTAAGAGAAATACCAAGTGATGGTAGTGGAACGGTTGAAACAAGTTTAAACCAATACAAGTTTAATGGGCAGGAGTATCAAAGTGAGTTAGCACTAAACTTGTATGATATGGACATGCGAGACTACGATCCAGCTATTGGTAGATGGCTCGCTATTGACCCTGTTACGCACTTCTCACAATCACCTTATAATGCTTTTGATGGAAATCCAGTATTTTGGGCTGACCCTAGTGGGTTGGATGGGGTACCAATTAACAGTTGGCATTATGCTGGTGGCGGTGCTTCAAACTCATTCTTAACAGGTGGCGCAGGAAACTTAGCAAACGGCGACCATATGATGGGTAGCTCTGGAGACGCTTTTTGGATGGGCAATGGTGCATCTACTTTGAGTGTTAGCTCTTTTTCTTCTCCTGGTGGAACTCTTAATATAAACTTAGATTGGGGAAGTTTAGACCTTAATACGTATATGAATTTCAGTAAAAATGGAATACATGTAAGCTCTGACAATGAAGTTGGATTGCCAGGTTATGTTTTACCAGCTTTATCAATTAAAAGAGGTGAACGTATTACTAAAGGAATGCTTGAAAAGCATTATAATAATAATAGCCCATATGTTAATCCTATAAGAAATGGTTTTAATCGTTTTGTAAATAGTTATAATAACATATTCAAACCTCTTTTAAGAGCTTCATTTGATTCGATGGAACTTTATGGAGGAACAGCCGAAGCTATAGGTTTAATGGCTGCACCATTTACTGAAGGAGCTTCTCTACCATTAGCAGCTAGAGGCGCACAGATATCCTTTTATGGAATGGCAGGGAATGTAGCATTAGATCTTATCGATTTAGACATTGATTCTGCTAGTTATCGAGTAATAAAGTTTACAGCATCTTTTGGAATGGGTAAGGCATTTGAAAAAATACCTTATCAAAAAGTTGGATATTTAGTAGATGGCTATAAGGAAGTAATAGATACGTATGTAGTTCCAGTAATTGAAGACAGTTGGGACAAGTTTCAATATTAAATTAGCATCTAAAAAAATGGAAAAGTTAATCCCAGCAATATTTTTATTAATTTTATTAATAGTAATTAGAATGATTTTAAAAAGATGGATAAAACAATATGAAGAAAGAAATCCAATAGAATTAAAAATTAATGAAATAAGAAATTATCATCAGTTTATCCAAGTTTACTCTAAAACCTTTTATACAGGAACTAAGTTTTTGATAATTATTTTAGTTTTGAAAATAGTTTATGAAATAATAAAACATTACAGTTAGTTAATAATTGTAATAATATGTCAAAATTAAGTAGTAAAAAAATACTGCTGAACCAAATCAAAAACCCACTTCAAACCGAAGTGGGTTTATTTTTGGTAATGTATCAAATGTGTTGTTATCAAAAAAATAATTTATAACTAATTAGTTATTAGGATAATTTCAAAATAAAAATTAAAAATGTAAGGCGACCACTTGGTCGTCTTTCTTATTTTTATATTCTTAAATCGCCTAAAATAAAAGAAATTGAGACTTCATGTATCAAACGTGTTGGTGGTAAAGAGTAAAAAGAAAATTGCAATCAACATGTATAACGAAAGCATGAGTTATGACAAGAATGGGAATATTATAAGCCTATTGCGCAATGGTGGACAAGACCAACCTATTAACCAGCCTGTCGGTATAGATGATTTGTACTATAAATATGATGCTCAAAACAATCAGTTAAGAGGTGTCCATGATAGTTCTAATAGTTTACAAGGTTTTAAAGACAAATCGGGAAGCACTCTTAACGATATAGACTATACCTATGATGCCAACGGAAACATGGTAACCGATGCCAACAAAGGGATAACTAGTATCAAATACAACCATTTGAACCTACCAACCGAAATTATTTTTAATAACAATAGTTCAAAAAAAATTACTTATCTTTACAACGCACAGGGTGTAAAGTTGCAAAAGATAGTTACAAACGGTACGAGTGTTGTTACTACGGACTATTTAGATGGATTTCAACACAAAGATGCTGTCTTACAGTTTTTTCCACATGCAGAAGGTTATGTAACCAATACCCAAACTCTAAAGAATGATGGGACAAGAGGAGATAATTTTAACTATGTTTTTAATTATCTGGATCATTTGGGTAATATACGCATGAGCTACGCATGGGATTATGATTTGAACGTTCTTAAGATAATTGAAGAAAACAACTACTACCCATTTGGGCTCAAACACACTAATTACAATAGTGATTTAAAAGAGTACAAAGCAGTACAAAACGAAACCAAAGTGGAGTTAAGAGCAATTCCTGATGATGGGATTTCTGTTGAGTCTAATATGTACAAGTATAAGTATAACGGTAAAGAGTTGCAGGATGAACTAGGATTAAACTGGTACGACTATCAAGCCCGAAACTATGACCCTGCTTTGGGAAGATGGATGAACATTGACCCATTAGCGGAGAAAAGCAGAAGATATAATCCTTATACATATGTACTCAATAACCCCGTATTTTTTATTGACCCTGATGGAATGATGGCAGCACCTGGTGATGATTTAGGTATTAAAGGTCCGAACTCTCAAGAAGCGGTTAGCCAACTTCAGGCTTCGGCAGGAACAGATATAACAATAACTAGAAGTGAAACTGATGGCAATGTGACATATACTAACAATACTGGCGCACCGCTAACGGGAAATGCAGCTAAATTGGCTGCTGTTATTGATGACCACTCAATTGTTGTCAACGTAAATGCGGACAATTCTAACAATTCAATAGACTACGGTGAAGCATTTATGGGAAATACTGTTACGTCAAATGTGGATTCTAAATCTGGCAAGAACATTGTAATTGCTGACCAAGCTGTTAACACTAGACAAACTGCAAGTTTAGACGCTGCTGGAAATAAACCAGGAGGTACAATTTTGCACGGAGTAGTAGAAGCATCCGAAGGCGCAAAAATGTCTCAGGCAAGTGGAGTTTCGTCTCCCAAGGCTGGAGTTGCTGGAAGTGTATATCAAGCAGCACATCTTGCGACAGAATTGATAGCGCCGCAGCCAGCACAAGTGAGTAAAGTTCATAGTTTTTATGGCGCAGGCACTGGAACTGGTGCTCGAAGATCTGCTGGCCTTTTTCTTGGAAAGAGTAGTACGTATGCCGAAGGTTTTGTGCCTGCGGGAACAGTAAGTGTAACAACTAATTATTATGCAAATGGAAAACAATTGGACAATTAATTTTAGAATAAATTTTTCTGTCTTTGTATTAGCATTGATTTTTTATAATTGCGGCCACCCAACCGGTGTCACTTCAACGGATTATAAAAATGATATAGCGTTCACAGATTGTAAAATTATTAGAATTGATAGGTTTGAAAATTATTACTTCATTTATGCAAAAGGAACTAAAGATGGGAGAGGCTATAAAATTATCTCTTCGATGGTTCCAATAACCTACGACAAACAAATAAATAGAAGGGAAAAGGACTTCAAAAAAATCAAGGTTGATAGTATTTATCGTATGAGATTAACTTGGGTAAGCGAACCTCGTGAGGAAGAAAAAAACGGCAGTTATATGGAATTCGAAAGGTGCATTATGCGTTATCCAATGGTAAAAATATGCACCGAAACTGGATTTGAGCTTTATGAAAGTATAGATATAAATGGATTAGAAGTAATTACGGCTCCCTCTATTAATCAAGTCAAAAAATAGGGTGGTAGTGTATTAAATGTGTTGTTTTAAAAAAATAAAATCACAGCACTTTGATTATCAATATAAAAGGTAATGTATCAAATGTGTTGTTAGGTAATGTATCAAATGTGTTGTTATCAAAAAAATAATTTGTAACTAATTAATTATTAGGATAATTTCAGGTAATGTATCAAATGTGTTGTTATCAAAAAAATAATTTATAACTAATTAGTTATTAGGATAATTTCAAAATAAAAATTAAAAATGTAAGGCGACCACTTGGTCGTCTTTCTTATTTTTATATTCTTAAATCGTCTAAAATAAAAGAAATTGAGACTTCATGTATCAAACGTGTTGGTGGTAAAGAAATTTGCAGTTCATGTAATAATTTTCTAATTAAACATGGAAAATCATCAGCAAATAAAACACGTTATAAATGCAAATCATGTAATAAAACGCGAGTAGAAAATTATACTTATAAAGCCTATTCAACCCATCTAAACAAAAGTATAATCCAACTAACCAAAGAAGGTCTAGGCATAAGAAGCACTGCAAGAATATTGCAAATTTCAGCGACTACATTATTAAAACGTATTATTACAATAGCTAAAAGTATCAAATCGCCACCCATTTACAAAGGCAAAATATATGAAGTGGACGAGATGCGAACGTATCTAAAAAGAAAAGACAACCCCATTTGGCTAATTTATGCCTTAGAAAGAAAAACCAAAAGAGTTGTAAGCTTTGCTATTGGCAGAAGAACTTTGCTAACTTTACAGAATGTAACCAACAGTCTGCTTTTGTCTTCCCCTAAAAGAATTTTACTGATGGTTTAAAATAATATGCAAGCTTACTAACTTCAAAAATTCATAAAGTAAAGCGATATGGCACTAATCAAATAGAAAGAAACAACCTTTCCATACGAACGCATCTAAAAAGAGTAAACCGAAAAACAATTTGTTATTCCAAAAGTTTTATACTACTAATGTGCGTTTTAAGAATTTACTTTTGGGGTTGAATTTAATCTGTGATAATTAGAATGAAGATTAAAAAATTATCACAAGATTATAAAATATGATAAATAATCATCAAAATAAATTTTGTTGATAATATTTCATTCACTCGTTTTATATATTGACTAATTTTACAACATGTATGCTTTAGTCGATTGTAACAACTTTTATACTTCGTGCGAACGTGTTTTCCAACCTCAATATAATGGAAAACCAGTTGTGATTTTATCTAATAATGATGGTTGCGTAATTTCTAGAAGCAATGAAGCGAAAGATGTTGGTGTTCCTATGGGTGCACCCGAATTCAAAATACGCGAACTTCTGAAAGAGAAAAAGGTTAAAGTTTTTTCTTCAAACTATCCACTTTATGGTGATTTGAGTGATCGTGTGATGAAAGTTTTAGAAGGATTTACACCAAATGTTGAGATTTATAGTATAGATGAAGCTTTTCTTAATTTTGAAGGAATGACAATTTCTGATTTCCATCAGTACGGAATTGAAATGAAAAAACGTGTCCAAAAATGGGTAGGGATTCCAGTATGTATCGGATTTGCACCAACTAAATCACTTTCGAAAGTGGCCAATAGAATTGCTAAAAAGTTTCAAGAAAAAACACAAGGCGTTTATGTGATTGATACTTATGAAAAACGAATCAAAGCCTTAAAATGGACCAAAATTGAAGATGTTTGGGGCATTGGTTTTCGATTGAGAAAAAAAATGATAGCACATAATATCCTTACAGCTTATGATTTTACCAAGCCACAAAACGAAGCTTGGATAAAAAAAGAAATGGGCGTTGTAGGAATGCGTTTGAAATATGAATTAGAAGGTAAGTCGATATTAGATTTAGAACCTATTCGTGAACAAAAGAAAAGCATTGCCACCACAAGAAGTTTCCCAAAACAAATTTCGGAGTTTGACAATTTGAGAGAGCGTGTAGCTACTTTTGCATCGGTTTGCGCTGAAAAATTGCGTAAACAAAAATCGTGTTGTCAAACTATTATTGTAATGTTGGTTATTGATAAACACAAATATGAATCGAAAAAATATTATTTCAATAAAGCCGTAACACTTCCGTTTGCCACCAATTCTACTTTGACTATCTCGAATGTGGCTATTTCCATATTGAAAGAATTGCATAAAGGAAATGAAGATATAAAGTTCAAAAAAGCTGGAGTTATTGTGACCGAATTAATAGATGAAGACAAAAAGCAACTTCAGTTATTTGAAGAAGAAAATCCGAAGCATTTGGCAATAATGAAAGCAATGGATTATTTGAATGCCAAAATTGGTGATAGAAAAGTAAAATTAGGAACACAAAACTTAAGTCTAACGTGGAATATGAATCAAAATCATTTGTCACCAAGATACACAACAAGATTCAACGAAATTCTAGAAATAAAATGTCTGTAAAAAAAGAAATAGCATTAACCTTTTTTTGTCCTGATTCTGAAAGTCAAATCAGAGTTCCATATGTAAAAGAAGGAGTTTCGGCAGGTTTTCCATCACCAGCAACCGATTTTATGGAAAACAATATCGACTTGAATAAAGAATTATGCAAAAACCCTCTGGCTACTTTTTATATAAAAGTCAAAGGCAATTCGATGGTAAATGCTGGAATTGATGATAAAGATATTTTGGTAGTAGATAGAAGCCTAGAACCTCAAAACAATAAAATCGCAGTTTGTTTTATTGATGGAGAATTTACGGTAAAAAGAATAATAATAGAAAATGAAGGCATCTACTTGATGCCAGAAAACAAAAATTATCAACCCATAAAAGTTACCGATGATAATCAGTTAATTATATGGGGAATCGTGACATACGTGATTAAAAACGTATAAAGAAATCACTTTCATCTGAAAAAAAAGATAGAAAACAACCTTCTTTATTAGATATCAAAACCAAATCGTAGCTGTTCCAATACTTTTAGCAACATCATTTGTGCTATTAATCAATCTTTTTTGAATACTTAAATAAGCTTTTTTTACTTTTAAAAATTTAAGAACTCCTGTTTGTGCATCTGCTGGTATTTCTTTTTTAGTGATACCATCCAATGTTTCAACAACTAACGTTACACAACTATCTCCACCACCACGATTATTTACATCAATAAAAAGTGTGCTGGACGTTGATGAATTAAAGAGAACTTGTAAATTGGTCTCATTATTTGCGCAGATGGAAGTATTGGTTATATTGTCAATTATCAAGTCGCCACCTATCTGTGAAGCGTTGTTAAATTTTAAAAGTTGATAATTTATTGTTGTTTGATTGGTTTGTGAAAAACCTTTGAAACTTAAAAATGTAATTGCCAATAGTAGTATTGTTTTTTTCATTTTGTATGATTTAATTAATTATTTTTTTCTAAAACCGTCAATCGTTTCAATATTATTTCTAGTGTTGTTTTTTGATATTCGATTTCCTTTTTTTGTGCTTCAATGATAACTTGTTGTTCTTGTATAGATTGTACTAAAACAGGAATTATTTCAGCGTAATTTACTCCTAAAAGCGGTGTTTTTTTCCATACTTTATTTTTTCCGTCTTCCATCCATTCGGAATCGACCACAACTTCAGGAAGTACTTCTTGCAAATCTTGCGCAATAAACCCCAAGTGTTTACTGTTGTTGTCAATTTGCGAATTATTCCATTTAAAAGTTACGGGTTTCAATTGCATCAGTTGGTTTAAGCCATAATTGAGTGGTTGAATTTCCTTTTTCTCTCGGCGATCACTGGTATTGATGGTTCCATTTGTTGCAAAAAGTGTATTCCAACGGTTAGCTGCTTGACCTAAGCTTTGTGTTCCATCATTCATTGGCATAAAACGAATACCTTGAAATTGATATAAATCGTTGACTGTTGCTAAATCATCACCACTGTTTCCAACGGTTAGATTAGCTCCAATATTGTAAATACGCCAATCGGTGTTGATAGCTGTATTTCTAAAAAAATCCAATGCCACATTAGAAGTTATTCCTGTTCCAGAAGTATTGGCTATACGAATAGCAGTTAATCCAGCCGGACCAGAAACATGTAATTTTTGAGATGGAGTTGTAGTGCCAATTCCGACTTCTCCTGTAGCTTGTATGGTCATCAAAGTATTTGTTGTTGCTGAGGTAGCTGCTGTTGGACTAGTACCTATTTTAAAACTATCTGTGAAAGTGTTCAATCCTAAATTAAAATGCCGAGAACCTGTATTTCCTATATGAATCAATGCATCGCCAGTTCCTTGTTGTTCCAAATACAATTGCCCTACTGTAGTTGAAGCAGAATTATCTGCCAGATGTAATTTCGTGATAGGACTAGTTATTCCAATACCAACATTAGTAGAAGCAAGAGAACCGTTGACACCATTAATACAACCTAAAACCAAGGAATTACTTGCGTCTACTTGAGCATGGGTACCTATAGCAGTTGCATTGGTAAGATTAGAAGCACCTACTTCGGATTGGAATCCAATGGTCGTGTTTCTTGTTCCTGTTGTATTATTTGTTCCAGCGCTAGGACCCACAAAGACATTAAAATTTCCAGTTGTGTTTTGGCTAGCAAATGAACCTAGTATTAGATTGCTATTACCAGTATTGTTCAATCCAGCTGCATATCCCAAATAGGTGTTAGAATTTCCTATTGAACCATTGGCACCAGCTAAACGACCAACAAACGTATTGGAACCACCAGAAATATTTGCAATACCTGTACGTTCGCCGATAAAAGTATTTGAACTACCCGTATTAACAACTCCACTGTTTCTCCCAAAAAAAGTATTGGTATCTCCAAGTTTTCCTGATATAATATTACCTCTTCTAAAAACCAAATCAATATTATCAGTTGTTCCGATAAAGTTGGACGTTGGATCGGTTCCTGCATTACCAACCAATCCCCATGCATTGGCTGAAGCATTTTGCCAAGAAGCAGTTCCATTAGCGTCGGAAGTCAAAACTTTTCCAAGAGCCTGATTACCATCAACCATTCTAAATTTTCCTACTATATGTAATCGTTCTGTTGGTATAGAAGAACCAAAACCAACATTCCCGTTTTTTAATACTACCATAGCATCTCTGCGTTCTGAATTTTCAACAAAAAAATTTGCATTCGTATCGATTGCATTTCCAATAACAAACAATCTATCGGATGCATTGGCTATTTGAAAATTCAGATTACCACTAGCTGATGGTGTATAGGTTGTAGCTCCTATTCCAAAAACAGTTTCGCCATAACTTGATGCTGTATTAGAATCCCCAAAGACGGTAGAAAGATATCCATTTGCATCAGTATTAAAACCCGCAGCAAAAGTATTTCCGCTAGCCGAATTGGTTCCTAAACCAAAAGCTGTTGCATTTGGTCCACTTGCCAAAGATAAAAAGCCGAAAGCAGATGCATAAGATCCACTGGCTATGGTTTGGTTTCCAAATGCTACTGAATAACTGCCTATATTGATATCATCCCATTGATTGGTAGTAACGGTTCCTGCTCTAAAAGCAGATTTATTAGGATTCCAAACCATTCTTGAACCAGCACCACTTGGTGCAATCGCACCGCTACCAACAGTTCCTGTAGAAACCAAACCATCTGTACCATTAATTATTACTGCACCTGCATCTGCAGTAATGGTCTTTCCATTTCCTGATCCGCCATAGTCATAGGCTTGGTCAAGCGTTCCTAGATTGTTTCCTATTATAGGTTTCCAATCAATTGTTGTGTTATCCCAATAGTAAAAACCTGGCAAGTTACTTCCTGATGTTGTGGTTAGATATACCAACATTCCTTGTTGAGCAGCCGTTGGGTTTGTGGCTGGAAAAGCGTCAATTTTTGGAATTAAAATTCCATCGGTATTGCTCGGTGCGGCTTGATTGCTTGAACGAATATCAAGTTGCGCTTTGGGATTTGTAGTATTTATTCCTATCTGAGCTTGACTGTTAATCGAGATTATAAAAAAGAGTACTATTATTTTTCTCATAATTTATACTTGTTCTGAGCCTAGTTTTTAGGCTTCTATTAAATATGTATAAAATTCGAGATTTACATTGTTTTGTACAATACGATAATAGGCGTATCAAAAAATGATTAATTTATTGATAAAGTGTAGTTTGTCGTACAAAAAAGTTAAATAAAAGATTTGAAATTCAATTGCATCTACTTCTTTAGTAGTACCTCTTTTTCTTACAGATAAAATATTGTTTATAAGGGTATTAAAATGGTTGTTTTAAGTCCATTTTCTTCCTTAATTGTGATGGTTCCTTTACTGTCGTCAATTCTCTTTTTGATATTTTTAATTCCATTTCCATACAGATTTTCTGTTCTTAATCCAATACCATTATCTTGAATCATGAGTTCAAGTTTTGATTTTTCGATAATTGAAATGCTACATTTTATTGATGTCGCTTCAGCATGCTTCAAAGAATTGTTTAAGATTTCTTTTAAACATAAAAACAAATTTTTACGAACATTCCCGTCAATAAAGAGGTTTTTAAATTCTTCTGGAACCTTGTCTATGAAAATAAATTCAATAGAATTCCCTTCAAATAATGTTAAAGAATATTTTTTAATATATTCAATAAAATCTTGTAAATTGTTGTTTTCGACATTTAAGGACCAAATAAAAGTATTTAGTTTTTGGGAAATGTCTTTTCCAGTTTCATTAATTTTTGATAAAAATATTTTTTGTTTTGGAGTTGTTTCGGTACTTTTTGAAAGTAAGTCGGCATGTATTAGGATACTACTCAAGCCGCTTCCGATATCATCATGAAGATCTTTGCTTATTTGATTTTTTTGTTCTAATAATCGTTTTGCTACTTTATTTTTTTTTTCTAAAAATTATTGTAATTAACAATAAAGCGATTCCACATAAAACGGCAGCAATTAATTGTAAAAAAGAAATGTTTTTTTGTCTTTTAAGTTCATTGATTTCCAAAGACAAGAGTTTTTTTTCGCTTTCAATGTATTTGTTTGTAAAATTTTGAATGTAAAAATTACCTACTTCCTGCTTTTTAGCATCTAAATTAATGATTTTTTCTTGTAGTGAAATAATTTGATTTGTATCGTTCTTTTGCTTAAAAACTTCTAAAGCAAAAGAATAAAAATATTTTTTATAAGTATCATTAATGGTGTATTTAGTAATTAAATCTAAACCCGAATTATACCAATATTGAATTTGCTCTAAATTATCAAATTCGCTCTTCATTAAAAACGAATAATTCATAAGTACAATATCATAATACAAACTCTTTTTTGCAGAAACAATACTTTTCTTGAAGTAAAAAGTGGCACTGTCATGTTGTTTTTTTGAAAGAAAAATTTCTCCAAATGTCTGTTCGGAATTGGGAATACCTCTTTTACTATCTGCTTTTATTGCATAATTGTAAGCAATTTTATTGTTTGATTTTGCTTGTTCAAACTGATTTATTTTTAGATAAACTTGAGCAATATTATTATAGATATGTTCTTGTTGAATACAGTCTTTTATATGTTTTAGTGGTTTTCTTGGAAAATATTTTTTGGAAATCAATAGTGCTTTCAAAGCATCATTATATTCATTTAATTCAAAATGGTTGATACCTAGAAAAAAATAATTTTCGGAAATCAACATACTATCCTTTATTTTAATCGCTTTTTCTATACCTTTT
>CAZLEU010000092.1:0-11526 GCA_964558625.1 uncultured Flavobacterium sp. | reverse complement strand
AAAGATAGAGATTTAGGATTTAAGATTGAGGATTTTTGATTTTTGAATTATTTCTCAAACTTTTAAACTTTTAAACTTTTAAACTTTTAAACTTTTAACTACATTTGTGAACCAATAATTTTCTATGGAACAATTTGTAGTATCGGCTCGTAAATATCGTCCGCAAACGTTTAAAGACGTTGTGGGACAACAAGCTATCACCAATACTTTGTTGAACGCCATAGAAACCAACCACTTAGCTTCTGCTCTGTTGTTTACAGGTCCAAGGGGGGTTGGAAAAACAACTTGCGCACGTATTTTGGCTCGAAAAATCAACCAACCTGGTTATGACGATCCCAATGAAGACTTTGCTTTCAATGTTTTTGAGTTGGATGCCGCTTCTAACAATTCGGTAGATGATATTCGTAACCTTATTGACCAAGTTCGAATTCCGCCGCAAGCTGGACAGTATAAGGTTTATATTATTGACGAGGTTCATATGTTGTCTTCAGCTGCATTTAATGCGTTTTTGAAAACATTAGAAGAACCGCCAAAACATGCCATTTTTATTTTGGCAACAACAGAAAAACATAAAATTATCCCAACGATTTTATCACGTTGTCAAATATTTGATTTCAAGAGAATTACCGTAAAAGATGCTAAAGAACATTTAGCTGAAGTAGCGCAAAGTCAAGGTGTACAATTTGAAGACGATGCTTTGCATATCATTGCCCAAAAAGCAGATGGTGCGATGCGTGATGCTTTGTCAATTTTTGACCGAGTGGTTTCATATTGTGGTACTAACTTAACACGTCAAGCTGTAACCGAAAACTTAAATGTTCTAGATTACGAAACGTACATCAACGTAACGGATTTAATTTTAGAAAATAAAATTCCAGAATTGTTGATGGCTTACAATGAAATTCTTTCAAAAGGATTTGATGGACATCATTTTGTGGCTGGTTTAGCTTCTCATTTTAGAGATTTATTAGTTTCCAAAACACCTGCAACTATTAGCTTGATGGAAATAGGTGAACAAGCTCAAAAATTGTATTTTGACCAATCACAAAAAACTTCTCAAGAATTTTTATTAAAAGGAATTGAAATTGCCAACGACTGCGATTTGAAATATAAATTATCACAAAATCAGCGCTTATTAGTTGAACTCTGCTTGATGCAATTGGCCTCTATCACTTTTGATGGAGAAAAAAAAAAAGTTGACTTTATAATTCCACCCACCTATTATAGAAATAACAATTTCTCAATTACAGAAGTTACTGAAAAGAAATCTGATACCAGTATACCGATTAAAAATGATGCTTCTATCAACGAAGTAGAAAATTCAAAATCGGAAGTTATAATAGAAAATGTTGTTAAAGAAGCTTCTATTGAAGAAGTCGTAGAAACACCAAACTTCCAAAAACCAATACCTAGTAGTCAACAACCAGCATCCAATATATCCGCACTTTCACTTGCAAGTATTCGTGCCAAACGAGAACTAGAACAACAGAATAAATCTGCTGTAAAAGAAACCGTTCATTTACCAACTGAGCCATTTACAGAAACCGATATGCTATTACATTGGACAAAATATGCCCAACGTCTTGGGGATAAAGGTTATAAAATAATGGAGTCATTATTGTTATTAAATGACCCTAAACTTGATGGTACCAATATCATTCATGAATTACCAAATGAAGGTTCTAAAATTGATTTTGAGTCTGAAAAATTAGACCTTTTAGGTTATTTACGAGGTCGATTACATAATCACGATATCACAATAGAGGTGGTTGTAAATGAAACTGTTGAAAACAAATTTGCTTTTACAACTCAAGACAAATACAATCGTTTGAATCAATTAAATCCTAACTTAGAATTGCTTCGTAAAACCTTTGATTTAGACCTATAAAAACATGACAGACTATTTTTATGAGATTACCTATGAAGGAATTGTTTACCAAAAAGAAGAAGTCAATTTCAAAGAATTTGAACAATGTACATTTACCAATTGTGATTTTAGAAACTGCCTATTCGTTGCAGTAACATTTATAGATTGTATATTCTATAATTGCAATTTTGATTCAACAAAAGTAAATTATGTAGCATTTAGAACAGTACATTTCAATCATTGTAGTTTTAGAGAAGTCAATTTTGCCATGTGTGACAAGCTCATTTTTGAAATGCACTTCAACAATTGTATTCTAGACTTTACAAAATTTTATACTCTAAAAATTAGAACCAACTCATTCACCAACTGTAGTATGATTGCAGTCGATTTTATGGCGACAGATTTGACTGGAGTCACTTTTGACCACTGCGATCTATATCGTTCCGAATTTGCAAAAGCGACAGCTAACAAAACCAATTTTAAAACTAGCTACAACTATACTATCGATCCATCCAAAACGAAATTGAAGAAAGCCATTTTTTCATTAGAAGGAGCAAGAGGATTACTCTATAAACATGATTTGGTTATTTCATAAAAAAAATCCCAAGTCGAAACTTAGGATTTTAGAATATTGACTGTAGTTATTTTTTAGAAAACAAACATAGCTCTTTCACTCATCATTTCGTTTACTTCATCCGCAACTTCCTCAATTATAGCTTCATCTGTGTGGTTCATTAAAACCCTATCGATAAATGCAACAATAGTTTCCATATCCTCTTCAACCAAACCACGTGTAGTTATAGCTGGTGTTCCAATTCTTATTCCAGAGGTTACAAAAGGTGATTTATCATCAAACGGCACCATATTTTTATTGACGGTAATTTCGGCTTTAACCAATGCGTTTTCAGCCTCTTTACCCGAAATATTTTTATTTCTTAAATCAATAAGCATCATATGATTATCGGTTCCACCAGAAATGATATTGTACCCTCTTTTCACAAATGCTTCAGCCATAGCTTTGGCATTCTTTTGAACCTGAATGGCATATCTAAAAAACGCATCGTCTAAACATTCACCAAATGCTACAGCCTTAGCAGCAATAATATGCATCAAAGGACCACCTTGATTTCCAGGAAATACAGACATGTCCAAAACATGAGACATCATTCTTATTTCACCTTTTGGTGTTGTCAACCCCCAAGGGTTTTCAAAATCTTTACCCATCATAATCATACCACCACGAGGGCCACGAAGTGTTTTGTGAGTGGTTGTCGTAACAATATGACAATGTGGAATCGGATCGTTCATCAACCCTTTAGCTATTAAACCTGCAGGATGCGAAATATCTGCCATCAAGATAGCACCAACCGAATCTGCAATTTCTCTAAATCGCTTAAAATCCATATCTCGTGAATAAGCAGAAGCACCAGCAATGATTAATTTTGGTTGTTCCTTAGTAGCAATTGCTTGAATCTTATCGTAATTTAAAATTCCGGTTTCTTCATCAACACCATAAAAACTTGGCGTATATAATTTACCTGAAAAATTTACAGGAGAACCATGTGTTAAATGCCCTCCATGAGACAAATCAAATCCTAAAATTTTGTCACCTGGCTTTAAACAGGCTGCAAAAACTGCTGTATTAGCTTGAGAACCCGAATGCGGTTGGACATTTACATATTCAGCACCAAATAAAGCTTTTGCTCTATCAATAGCGATTTGTTCTACAATATCTACCACTTCACAGCCTCCATAATATCTTTTTCCTGGATAACCTTCAGCATATTTATTGGTGAGGCATGAACCTGCTGCTTCCATTACTTGGTCGCTTACAAAATTCTCAGAGGCAATAAGCTCTATACCATGAATTTGTCTATCTTGTTCATCAAGAATTAAATCAAAAATTTGTTCGTCGCGTTGCATTTTTATAGATTTTCGTTAAAAACTTTCCAAAATTACGAAATATGTTTGTCAAATAAATTCTAAATGATATATTTGATTACTAATTTTTCAACAACAAATCAACAAAAAAAATATGCCTAATCTAGCCAATGATCCAAACAGAAAATCATGGATAAATGTTCCAGAAAACAGTGATTTTCCCATACAAAATATACCTTTTGGTGTTTTTATAACCAAAGACGATGTCATAACAATAGGAACTCGAATTGGAGATTGTGCCATTGATATGGGCGCTCTACAACAATTAGGTTACTTTGAAGGCATTGAATTAACCGACGATATGTTTATGCAAGACACGTTAAACGATTTTATATCCGACGGAAAAAAAACATGGCGTTTGGTCAGAAATCGTTTGGCTGAATTATTTGATGAAAACAACCCAAAACTCAGAGACAACAAAGCACATCGAGACATTGTAATATTTAATGTGAAATTAATAGAGATGCTATTACCGGTTCAAATTGGTGATTACACCGATTTTTACAGTAGCAAAGAACATGCAACCAATGTTGGAAAAATGTTCCGTGATCCAGAGAATGCATTACTACCAAACTGGCTTCATATTCCAGTAGGATATCATGGAAGAAGTTCGACTATTGTCCCAAGCGGAATTCCAGTCCATAGACCAATGGGACAAACCCTACCAAATGGTCAATCTACACCTGTTTTTGGACCATCACAAGCTATTGACTTTGAACTAGAAACTGCATTTATTACAACCGATGCTAATATCATGGGAGAAAACATTCCTGTAAATGAAGCCGAAGATTATATCTTTGGAATGGTATTATTAAACGATTGGAGCGCAAGAGACATTCAAAAATGGGAATATGTACCTCTAGGTCCATTCTTAGCAAAAAACTTTGCCTCATCAATATCACCATGGATTGTTACAATGGATGCTTTAGAGCCCTTTAGAACAAAAGGGCCAAAACAAGAACCAACACCACTTCCCTACTTACAACAAAAAGGAAAACATGCTTTTGATATTAATTTAGAAGTTTATATAGAACCCGAAAATGTGAAACCAACCCTGGTTAGTAAATCAAATTTCAAATACATGTACTGGTCTATGAGTCAACAATTAACTCATCACACATCCAACGGTTGTAGAGTAAATTCTGGAGACATGATGGGCTCTGGTACGATTTCTGGCCCTACAGAAGATAGTTATGGTTCAATGTTAGAACTAACATGGAACGGCAAAAACCCAATAAAAATGAAAGACGGTAGTGAACGTAAGTTCATAAACGATAATGATACCGTAATTATGAAAGGATATTGTCAAAATAGCTCTGTTCGAATAGGTTTTGGTGAAGTTTCCAGCAAATTGTTACCACCGTTTGTTAGAAAATGAAAGATGAGTGTCTACGTTTTGAAAGATTGATTAGATTCCACTAGACATGAAAACACCTAGCCATCTAACAAAGTGAATAGCCTCTAAATAAAAAATAAAGAATTATGAAAAAAACATTACTTTTTGCTACCCTTACTTTACTTATTCTCTCATGTGGTGTTCGCCAGACAAGAGAATCATTGACATCTGGTGATTATGATGCCGCCATACAAATGGCTGTAGAAAACCTCAAAAATAGAAAAGATGCCAAAGGGAAACAAGACTATGTTTATATCCTTGAAGAGGCATTTGCAAAAGCAAAAGAGCGCGATTTACAGAATATTAACTTATGGTTTAAAGACGCTAGCCCAAGCAATACCGAAAAGATATACAATACCTACTTACAACTAAACAACCGTCAAGAACTCATAAAACCACTGTTACCTCTTAGATTACTAAAAGCAGGTAAAAATGCAACATTCCCTATGGAAGATTACTCCGATCAGATTATTAGCAGTAAAAACGCATTATCTAAACACCTATATGATAACTCAAAAGGGCTCTTGGCAACAAAAGACAAAATGAATTACCGACGCGCCTACGATGATTTAGTATATCTGAATAGTTTAAGTCCCAACTACAAAGATGTTAACTCATTAATTGATCAAGCTAAACAAAAAGGAACTGACTACGTAAATGTCTTCACCAAAAACGAAACCAATATGGTGATTCCAGTAAGATTAGAAAATGATTTGTTAGATTTTAGCACATTTGGTTTAAACGATAAATGGACAGTATACCACAATAACAAAATAAAAGGAATCACATATGATTACGGTTTAATTGTAAATTTTAGACAAATCAACATTTCTCCCGAACAAGTAAAAGAAAAAGAATTTATAAAAGAAAAACAAATAAAAGATGGTGTAAAAACACTTTTGGATGCCAATGGAAATGTTGTAAAAGACAGTTTGGGTAAGCCTATAAAAGTTGACAATTTTAAAACTATCAGAGTTAACATCTACGAATTTAGACAATTAAAAACATGTCAAGTAACGGCTAAAGTAGATTATATCGATTTTAAGAATAATCAATTAATGGATACTTATCCATTGAGCAGCGAATTTATTTTTGAAAACATTTACTCCAAATACAATGGTGATAGAAATGCTTGTGACAGTGATTATTTAAACTATTTCGACAAAAGAGCTGTTCCTTTTCCTAGCAACGAACAAATGGTCTATGATTGCGGCGAAGATTTAAAACTGAAACTAAAAGATATCATTGCTAGAAATAAGTTTAGAAGATAAAAAGTAACCTAAAATAAAAACCATTTAAAAAAACGTACCTGAAAATTTCAGGTACGTTTTTTTTAAACACATTTTGTTAATAATTTATTAATCAGACAATTCACATTTATTAGTACATTTACAATTATTAACCAAATTTGAACTTATGAAAAAACAGTTACTTATTGGCGCAATGCTATTATTGAGCGTTACCAAAGGTTTTTGTCAAGCAATTAGTACTACTAGGCAATTACCTATTGATGGATTTTATACAAACCCTGTTGTTTCACCCGACGGAAACTTCGTATTACTTACAAGCGAACATTATCATGGTGTTTTTCTGTTAAATAATAAGACCTATGAATTAACTGAAATCACACATACCGAAGGTAGTGGTTATGGCTACAGTTGGGACAAAAACAGTTCTACATTTTACTTCAAACAAAAAGCTGAAGGTGACTATAACACTAACGCCAAAGTATACAGCTATGATATAATATCAAGAAAAATCAATGCATTAGAAAACATCCATAATACCTACTTACCCTCATTTTCGGGTTACAACAAAAAAGAAAAAACGAATGTAATCGTATATACTAATCTAACAACTTTAAAAATTGAAGCCATTGATTTAGCTACATCAGAAAAATGGGTAGTAACCAAAGAAGAGGGGCAGTTTTATAATGCAATTATGTCGAATGATGGAAAAAAAGTGGCTGTTCATAATGGTGCAGATGTATACATTTATGATTTAAAAGGTGATGGAACTGGAACAAAAATAGGAACAGGATTAGTGACTTCTTGGTCACCTGACAACCGCTATCTTATTGGCTTCCTAGACGAGAGTAAAGACGGACATACAGTTTCTAATTCAGATTTATATCTTTTTGACACCTTAAATCCAAAACAAATTAAGATAACCACTACCGAAAACGTTTTTGAAATGTTTCCTTATTTTGATGGATCAGACAAAATAATTTATGCAGACGATAGAAGCGGTCATCTATTTATTTCCAACATAAAACTATAATCTTATGAAAAATTTATTCCATATAATACTAGTTATATTGTGCGCTTTTAGCTCAAATGCACAAATAGTCGTGTTAGACCCTGGTCATGGTTATGGCGCTACAACTGCCAATAACCCAGACGGAAGAACAGCTACCGAAATTGAAACTTCACTAGCCGTCGGATTAAAAACAAGAACACTCATTCAAAATAGTTGTACTACTTGGACTGTCCAAATGACAAGGACCACCAACCTCAACAGTTGGATTTCGGTAACACAACGTGCCACAATGGCTAATAACTGGAATGCTGATAGGCTGTTAAGTATTCACTGCAACGCAGGTGGAGGAACAGGAACTGAAACATTTTATTGCACAACAGACGATACCAATACGGCTCCAGACATTGCATTTGCGCAAAAAATTCAAGCAGATATGGTTACCAATGGATCATTCAACAACAGACGATGTGTTGAAGACAATAGTTTTCTAGGTTACCATTTGGGTGTTTTACGTTATTCTAATGCAACTGGTTGCTTAAACGAAATTGGTTTTGTAGATAATGCAACAGACGCGGCAAAATTAACAAGCGAAACATGGAGAAATGCTTTTGCATTGTCTTATTTCAATTCGTTAAAATCAAGTTTAAACCTTACCTGTGCCTCAACACCTGGCACTTTTACCCTAACAGCAACACCCGAATGCAGTGGCACAACAAGCAGAATTAACTTAACTTGGACAACTTCTGCTAATGCAACCAGTTATGATATTTATAGAAATGGGGCATTATATGCCAGCAACATAACAGGAAATCAATTCTTAAACACCTATGTAACTAGCGGTACAACCTATACCTACAGTGTAACAGCTAAAAATGGTGTTGGTACAATAAACAATTCAAATGGGACATTATCAAGAACTGCCTTGACATGTGCTCCAGGCGCATTTACAGCTACAGCTACAGCAACCTGTAGCGGAACCACAAGCGCCATAAACCTAACTTGGACTGCTTCTGCCAATGCAACATCTTATGATATTTATAGAAATGGAAACCTATATGCAGCCAATGTAACTGGTACCTCATTTTTAAATACCTACCTTATTGTTGCTGGAACCACATATACCTACTACGTTGTTGCCAAAAATAGCGTGGGAACACTCAATAATTCAAATGGAAATAGAACCGTAACCGCAATAAGTTGTAGTGCAAGAATGGGTTACGATACAGACCTTATACAAGCAAGAGAGATTTCACTTTTTCCAAATCCTGCACAAAACGAATTCAATATAAAAATTCAAAATGTTTTAAACGAAGAAATCAATATTGCTATCTACGATACAACAGGAAAGTTATTGCAGAATATTTCATCTTTATCTGAAGAAAATAATTTTCAAAAAACAGTAGATATCTCCCAATATCCTGAAGGTATTTATTTTATTAAAACGACAATTAAAAATCAAGAATTCACAAAGCAGTTAATTAAAAAATAAAGCAAAATAAAAACGCATTTGAAAATTCAAATGCGTTTTTTTATTCAACAAACCTTTTCAACAAACTAGCATCAATATCGCCATGCGAAGCAGCAAAAAGAGCTTTGCCTTCTTTTATCAAAAGAATTTGCGGTGATTGATGTTCAACACCAAATCGAGTAGCAATCGCATTCGAAATTTCGCGATATTGAAGCAAATCCAAAAAATAAGGTGTGATTTTATCCTTCAAATCAAACTCATTTTCAAAATGCTTTAACACGCTTCTACTAATACCACAACGTGTACTATGCTTAAAAATTAGAACTACACCAACATTTGACAATGCAACAATATCGTTCAATTCACCCAAATCAGTCAAATACCTCCAAGCTACTTTTGAGTCAGTCGTTTTCTCATCTGAACTTCCAAATATATTCTTAAACAAACTCATTTTTTGACATTTAATCCGACATTTTGACGCAAAAATAACGCTTTTTACATAAACTAACAGTCATTTTGACCGAAAATAAGGATTGGAACACATATTGACCAATCCATTTCAAAGAATACTAGTGTGAGTTAAAAGAGATTTCTACGGAATGACATACTAGTAATAAAAATAACTATCAACAATAAACAACGAACAATATAAATATATGAATATCAATAAATTCACAATCAAATCGCAAGAAGCTTTGCAACAAGCACAGCAAATTGCACAAAGTTTCGGTCAACAACAAGTTGAAAACGAACACATTTTCAAAGGCATCTTAGAAGTCGATGAGAACGTAACCCCTTTTATTTTAAAAAAGCTCAACGTTAATGTGGCGCTTTTCAAAAAAGTATTGGATAGCACTATTCAAAGTTTTCCAAAAGTTTCGGGTGGCGAATTACAATTCTCACGCGATGCAGGAACCGCTATGAATGAAGCCGAAATCATTGCCAAAAAAATGAACGACGAATTCGTTTCTATCGAACATTTGATTTTGGCTATTTTCAAATCTAAAAGCAAAGTTGCCCAAATTCTGAAAGATCAAGGTGTTACCGAAAAAGGTCTTGAAGCCGCTATCAACGAAATCAGAAAAGGTGAACGTGTCACTTCTGCATCTGCCGAAGAAACGTATAATGCTTTGAACAAATACGCTAAAAACCTCAACGAATTAGCCAAAAGTGGCAAACTCGACCCTGTAATTGGTCGTGATGAAGAAATTCGTCGTGTATTGCAAATCTTAACGCGTCGTACCAAAAACAATCCGATGTTGGTGGGTGAACCTGGTGTTGGTAAAACAGCCATTGCCGAAGGTTTAGCACATAGAATCGTTGATGGCGATGTTCCTGAAAATCTAAAAGATAAAGTTGTCTTTTCACTCGATATGGGTGCATTAATTGCAGGTGCCAAATACAAAGGTGAATTCGAAGAACGACTCAAAGCGGTGGTAAAAGAAGTAACATCTGCCGAAGGCGATATTGTACTTTTTATTGACGAAATTCACACGCTTGTAGGTGCTGGCGGTGGCGAAGGTGCTATGGATGCAGCCAACATTTTAAAACCTGCATTAGCTCGTGGTGAACTACGCGCAATAGGTGCGACAACACTTGACGAATACCAAAAATATTTCGAAAAAGACAAAGCATTAGAACGTCGCTTCCAAAAAGTAATGGTCGATGAACCTGATACCGAAAGTGCTATTTCGATTTTGCGTGGTATTAAAGAGAAATATGAAACACACCACAAAGTACGTATCAAAGATGAAGCAATTATAGCCGCAGTTGAGCTTTCACAACGTTACATTACCAATCGTTTTTTACCCGATAAAGCCATTGACTTAATGGACGAAGCAGCATCAAAACTGCGAATGGAAATCAATTCAAAACCCGAAGAATTAGATGTTTTGGATAGAAAAATCATGCAACTTGAAATTGAAATTGAGGCTATCAAACGTGAAAATGACGAAACAAAACTGAAAAGTTTGGGAATGGATTTGGCGAACCTAAAAGAAGACCGAAACGAGATTTTCACCAAATGGAAATCAGAGAAGGATGTCGTTGACAATATCCAAAATGTAAAACAAGAAATAGAAGATTTCAAAACCGAAGCCGAACAAGCCGAACGCAATGGCGATTATGGAAAGGTAGCCGAAATCCGTTACGGAAAAATAAAAGAAGCACAAGAACGATTAGATGCTTTACAAATTCAATTAGCCGAAAATCAATCTGGAAACTCCTTGATAAAAGAAGAAGTTACCCGAGAAGATATTGCCGAAGTCATAGCCAAATGGACTGGAATTCCGGTAATGAAAATGCTGCAAGGAGAAAGAGAAAAACTCTTGAAACTAGAAGACGAATTGCACCACAGAGTTGTGGGTCAAGAAGAAGCTATTGAAGCCGTGAGCGATGCTGTTCGTAGAAGTCGTGCCGGATTGCAAGACATGAAAAAACCTATCGGAACTTTCCTTTTCTTGGGAACAACTGGTGTTGGTAAAACCGAATTGGCCAAAGCCTTAGCAGAATATCTGTTTGACGACGAAAACGCTATGACACGTATCGACATGAGCGAATACCAAGAACGCCACAGCGTGAGCCGTTTGGTTGGTG
>CAZLEU010000091.1:0-11600 GCA_964558625.1 uncultured Flavobacterium sp. | reverse complement strand
CATTCAAGCATAACTGAAACGATGTTGGGAATCATTAGTAAAGATACAATTTTGAAAGCAATTCACAACCCTTCAAAAGGGTTGGAGTAGGCAATTTTAGTTGGGAATCATCAGTAAAAATACAATTTTGAAAGCAATTCACAACCTTTCTGAATTAGAAAAAGAATGTGAACGAGTTGGGAATCATCAGTAAAAATACAATTTTGAAAGCAATTCACAACTTCATATAGAAGATGAAAAATTTAATTCTAGTTGGGAATCATCAGTAAAAATACAATTTTGAAAGCAATTCACAACTACATACTATAAATTATAGTGCTAAAGAAGTTGGGAATCATCAGTAAAAATACAATTTTGAAAGCAATTCACAACTGTGACAGTAGGATTATAACGGAAATAGTTGGGAATCACGTTGCCAATCAAGAAAGACAACAAAAAAAGAAATTTAAAGATGAATAGTTAAACTAGCTAGAAAAATTTGAAGTTCCTATGACAAACGTTATCTTTTTGAGGAATCAAAAAATTGTTAATAGGCTAAACAATAGCACTACTCGTCTAACCTATCTTTCTCCCTATTCTTAATTCGGTCAATCAACACTTTGTTAAAAAAGCTTTTGGGGTAATAATACCTACCGCCCATTATCGTTGCGGGTATTTTGTTGTTTTTGCGCAAGCGGTAAAGTTTACTGTCGCTGATATTAAATTGTTGTTTAATGTCGGCACTATCGAGCCATACTTCGTTGAGGGTGTTATACCCTTCTGGTAAGAGCAATTGCTTGAGCGTTTCAACATCTTTTTGCAGTTGCTTTATTATTTTCTTCTCCTTCATAACATTCATTTGTAGGCGGGGGCGGATAATGAAATAACGTAAAGAATTTTTTTTTATTATGTGGTGGCTGCGAATAGCTCTGCATTAAACCTAATAAAACAAAGAGGATAATTACAATTGACACCATTGAGGCAACCGATACCATTTCATTGTTTCAAGCAATAAAATTTAAAACAGAAAATAACTATAAAGAGAACCTCCAAAACGTTATATACTATAACCAAGAAAAACAACAATTACAGTATTCAAATAGCAAATTATACTATTCACAAAACAGCGGAGTTAAGTAGCATTGACAAAAAAATAACCTACAATTCTACAAAGTAAATTAATTAAAAATAAATTCCTATCTTTGGAATGGTAAAGTCCTATTGATGGTGTTCTTTTAGTAACAAATAGTACAGAAAATACAATTGTACTACAAAATTGAAAAGAGATTAACAACAATTTTGTGCAACAACATAATACAGACAAACAATACATTTTTAATTAGAAATCAACAACTTAAGCATTCCTTTTTTCTGCAATTAGGTCTATCTTAGTTTATGCATTTCTCTTAAATTTTATATTCCGTTTTGTATTTTAAAGCTACTGTAGTAAATTTACACAACAACCACTTGTTTGGTCAGGGCGCTGTAAAGTATTTATAACCAACTAACATAATATGGCAATAGATTTGATTGAAAAATGGAATAACAACAACGCCCCAAAACGGATTCTGAGCTTAGATGGTGGTGGTATAAAAGGTACTTTTACACTCGGTGTGTTAAAAGAAATAGAACGCCTTGTAAAAGAAAAACATGGGCAAGAAACCACACTTGGAACATACTATGATTTAATATGCGGTACCAGTACTGGTGCTATTATTGCAAGTGGTCTTGCTATTGGAAAATCGGTAGACGAAATGATAGCCCTCTATTTGAACTTGAGTGGAGAAATTTTTGGGAAAGGTAGAAAATGGAAATTAATACCTCGAGATTGGACAAAATGTAGAGCCCTTTTCAATGAAAGTTATTCTTCTAAAAAGTTAGAATCTTACTTAAAAAAAGAATTTGGATCCATTACAATGGGTGATACAAAAAAACTTCAATGTGGTCTTGCTATTAACTCCAAAAGAGCTGATACGTATAGTTTATGGACTGTCGCCAACCATCCCGATGGAAAATATTATGAGGCAAACAAAGCCATTCCTCTTTGGGAGTTATGTAGAGCATCATCGGCAGCTCCATACTATTTTAAACCGCATCTTTTAAACCTCAAAAAAAGAAATGGAGAATCTTTTATAGCTGCTTTTATTGATGGTGGTGTGAGCCTAGCAAACAATCCTGCATGGACCTCTTTCTTAACGGCAACGGTTGGCTCATTTGGTTTTAAATGGCCAACCGGAACTGATGCAATCCATATTACTTCTATTGGTACTGGCAAAGGAACGGTAAAGGAAAATCCTCATGATTTAAAAAATCTAAAGACATTGGGTTGGGCATCCAAACTTGCCGAATTGTATATGACAGATGCACTCGAACTCAATCAGGTTTTGCTAGATGGTATAGGAAAAAACGTAGGTCGTTCTTACCCTATTGACAGTCAATATAGTGATAGTGCCTTCCCTCCTTTTTTTGATATACAACAGTGTCTTTTCTCTTATGAGAGACATAATATCGACATTACACAATCGAGTCTATCAAGCTTAGGGTTTTCTTATACCGATAAGAAAATAGAATCTTTAAAGGAAATGGATCATTATGAAAATAGCAGCGATTTACTATCAATTGGCATGAAATATGCTCAAAAAACACAATTCAATCTCATATGAAAGTATTTATAGGATATGGTTACAACGCACAAGATAAATGGGTCCAGAAATTTGTAATTCCTTTGGTAGAGGCGTTGGGTTGTGTAGTAGTAAATGGTGAAGAAATGCAAGGAGAACGACTGTCCGAAGGTGTTATAAACAGAATAACCGAAGCAGATGTTTGCATTGGGTTGTTGACCAAACGGGGAAGAAAAAAAAATGAAGATGGCACCTTTCCTACTCATAGATGGGTCATTGAGGAGTTGGTAACTGCTGTCAACAAAGGAAAACCTATTTTTGAAATTCGAGAATTGGGGATAGATTCGCAAAAAGGAATTAATGGTGATCGACAACGATATGATTTTAAAGAAACTTCAGAAGTTTTATTAGAAATTACTAAATTTGTAATGAATGAGAAGCGAAAAATTAGTGGCAGAATATTTATGTTGTTACCACCAGAGGTAATTGCAGATATTCGCCCTCACTTGGCATCGAATGATATAGAATGTGTCTATCGCTTTATGGTCAAGACAAGAACTACCCAATACGAAAGTACTGTGGTAGAAAAATTTGGTGGTGGACTTGGTATTGTTGTAAAAAATATTCCAGATGATGATGCTTCGATTGAGATTGTAATAAAAGGCCCTCAACGATTATCATGGAGTTCTGGATTTGTATCGGTAGGTTCAATAAATGTTCATATTCAAAAAGATTAAATTATGATAGAGTTTGAAAAAGTAAGACTAAGTAGAGCAGAAAGTAATAGCTACTTCGTAAAGCAATCGTATACGTACACAGGGGATGATTATTGGAACTGGAGTGTGTGGATTGAGTCTAAAGACCGTGACAAACTAGATAAAATAAGTTCTGTTACGTACCATCTTCATAACACTTTTCTAGATCCTGTACGGGTTGTTACCAATAGAAAAACCAAATTCAAATTGGAGTCATCTGGATGGGGAGAGTTTAGGATTTATATTGTCATAAAACTCAAAGGAAACACTGTAATAGAATTGACACATGATTTGAAATTGGAATACCCAACTTCAAAACAACAAGTAGGTTCAAAAGCTGTCGCTAGCTAATAAACAGGGTATTTCGAGAGAAACCATGGGAAACACAACAGTTTCTAACAAAAAACCTTAAATATTAGTATTTAAGGTTTTTTTATTTTGGGAAGTTTCACAAAAAAATCGAATTTCAGTTTGGTGAAAATAGCGCCTTTTTTTTGAATGACTTTATTTTTTATTTGCGTACTAAAATTAATACTAATTCAGCTGTTAGGTATTCCAAGAATTTACAACATTATGTTAAAATTTTGGATAAGAAAGTGAGCGCAGATATGGAAGAAAATTTAAAATTTTTATTGAAAAATAAGAGGGTGGTTAGAAAATTAGAGGGGAAATGATGACTTCTTTAAGTTAATAATGAAATTTTTGCTAAATTCACTTTGTAACTTTTTATATAAAAATGATACTACTTAATTATGATAGATGAAAAGATTTTTAATTTTTTTTGTGACAAATTAAGCGAAGTTTATCCTATGCATGAAGTAGATAGGCAACTTTGTTATCACTATTTTGAATATTTTGAGTTGCCAAAGAATACTTTGTACGAAAAACAAGGAGAAATACCTCAATACCAAAATTATATTTTATCTGGTTTTATGCGGAAATTTGTCACAGATGACGAAGGAAATGAAACAACTGTGGAAATTACTTCTGGTCCAAGATTTATGGCGTCATATATGAGTCTAATGAATAGAACACCTGCAACAGAAAGTTTGCAAACAATTACAGATTGCAAGATGCTTAGAATTAAAAGAGATGATATGGATATCGTTTTTGAAAAAGGAATATCGGTAAAGCAATATACAATTCAGTTATTTCAAAATATTATAGAAGAAAAAAATAGAAAAGTATTAGAATTAGCTACTTTAACAGCAGAAGAAAGATATCATATATTGTTAAAAGAAACTCCGCAATTAGTTCAAAATGTTCCTATGCAATATATTGCCTCTCTCTTGGGAATGAAACCTGAAAGTTTAAGCAGAATCAGAAAACGAATAAACAAATAATATCAAAATCTTCTAAAATTTAGAAGATTTTTTATTTTCCTAACAAAAGTCAAGAGCATTTTGATATAAATAAAATCATATTTGCATAAAACATTCTAAAAACTAATAATTAAAAGATCATTCAAGAATTAAATATTTATGATGAAAAATAAACAATTTGGTGAAAGTGTAAAGGGTTATTCAATTCCTGTATTAAACAATCGGGAAATAAGAGCAACCGCAGGAATTATGTTTCTTTTGGCTTTTATTTCTTTGATATTAATTTTAAGCAATGGGAATTTTGTGCCAGTGAAATATGTTTTATCCGTTTTTGTAGTAGAGTTTTTCATTCGCTTATTAATTAATCCTAAATATGCGCCATTATTAATTATTGGTAGAATTATCGTGAGCAATCAAAATCCTGAATTTGTGGGTGCAGAACAGAAAAAATTTGCTTGGTATATTGGTTTTACGATTTCGGTAATTATGTTTTTTCTTTTAGTTGTGATGAATGCGTTTAGTCCAATTACAGGTTTTGCTTGTCTTATCTGTCTAATTTTAATGTTTTCTGAATCTGCTTTTGGAATTTGCTTCGGGTGTAAACTGTACGGTTTTATCAAAAAAGATAAAGCACAGTATTGCCCTGGAGAAATTTGCGATAGTAAACAGAAGTATGAAATTCAAAAAATTTCAATAAAACAATGGGCAGTTATTTTTGCACTTATATTATTTATTGCGCTATTATATATCTTTTTTCAACAAATTTTTATACTAAAACCTCATCGCCTTTTTTAATATGGAACCATCAAAAAAAACAGCAAGAATAGCAGGAATTCTTTATCTAATTGTAGTTATAACAGGAATAGTAAGTTTAGGATATATCCCAAAACAATTGATTGTTTGGGAAGATAAAGTGGCAACTTTCAACAATATTCTTAAAAACGAAAACCTTTTCAGGCTTGGTATTTTTTCGAGTGTAATTTGTTATCTGGCGTTTATTTTCTTGCCTTTGGTCTTACGGGAATTGTTTAAACCAGTCAATAAGTTTGCGGCTAATATTATGGTAGTATCCGTATTAGTAAGCATACCCATTTCTTTTTTTAATTTATATCACAAGTATCTTATTTTAGATATGATTCATAAAGAAGAGTATCTCAAAATTTATGATGAATCTCAATTGCAATCTTTGGCAATGTTACATCTTAACCAATATGAATACGGAATTTTCATTGCTACATTTTTTTGGGGACTTTGGCTATTTCCTTTTGGCTATTTGGTTTACAGATCTGGTTTTATTCCTAAAATATTCGGAATTCTATTAATGTTAGGTTGTTTTGGCTATATCGTAAATTTTTCGGGAAACACTTTATTTGCCGATTATCAAGATTGGGGAATTGCAAAAGTGATTGGTAAAATTCCTTCCATTGCAGAAATTGGGATTTGTTTATGGCTTTTAATTGTTGGAATTAAAAATTCAAAAGAAATAAAATATGAAAAGTGAAAAATTAGAATTTGAAGATTTTAAAGTGAATATCAAAATCTTACTTTCAGGATTATGGACTTCGGTAATGTTTCTCTACATCTACGGAGATTATTTTGAATTATATGTTCCAAAAAAAGTAGAAGGTTTGCTCAGTGGAAGCAATCTTTTGGATACGCCCTACAAATTACTGTTTGCAACAATCGTTCTCACCGTTCCTTCGTTAATGATTTTTCTTTCATTGATGTTAAAACCTAAAATGAGCAGAATTTTGAATATTTCTGTTGCAGGATTCCTTACGATTTTCACACTAATGGTTGGAATTTCTTCAATTTCTGAGTGGAAAATTTTCTATGTAATGCTTTCCTTTTTAGAAAGTATAATTACTCTTATTATTATTTGGAAGGCTTGGACTTGGAAGAAAATTTTAAAAAATTAACCAAAAAAATATCTAAAAATGAAAAACGTTAAAACTTTAAGTACCATTCTTTTACTTACTTTTTCAACTATTTTATTTATTTCTTGTAGAAGTAATAGTAACGATGATTCTGGCGAGAATGCGAGTACTATTTCTTCGTAGTTTCTGTTCTTCCTTAAAACGTAATCATCAAAACTTTAGATTATGAAAAAATTATTTCTCATTTTCTGTATAACTATTTGTACCGTTTTTGTATTCGGACAAAATAAAATTTTACCCGGTAATCAGTCTATCAATGTTAATTTGATTAAAATTGGTACTTCTACAATGGGATACTATTTTGTGAAAGATGGAAATGCTATGGAAATCAGTACCTATCAGACAGAAGTCTTTACCAAGGGAGACCAACTATTTTTCAATTCAAAATTATTTTTTCTGAAATCAGATAAACAGTGGAAAGAGTATATTATTTTGGATAAAAATACACTGAAACCGATTAGTAGAAGATCTGAAAGAGAAACACGAACATTTGATATTAAGCATTCAAATATTAACAAAGGGGACTATTTTGATATTGCTACTTATCCTTTGGTTATAAGTGCATTGCCTTTAAATACAGGATATAAAGCCACAATTCCAGTGATTGATTATGATTCTGCAAATAAAGATAAAATTCAAAATGTAAATATTACCGATGTAAAAAGTAATATCTACAATTCTGAACTTACAGGAGAACATCAAGTTTGGAAAGTTTCTGTAAACGAAGAAAGTACAGGAAATCTTTATGACTATTTTATTGATAAAAGTTCTCGAAAAATCTACAAAATCAACGTCTCTTCAAAAGGAAATAACTTAATGTTGGTGGATAAAGAAACCGATTTTAATCCTTTTAAAAATAAATTTGATAAAGAAGCCACACTGAAAATGGTTACCAAAGGTAATTCTGTCATTTCGGGAGAAGCATTTGCAAAAGACGACCGTTCTGGTAGAGATGATAGCAAAATTAGGATTGATGTATTAAATGTCAATAAAAAACAATTTGCGCCGAAAGGTACTAAAGTCATTTTGTTGCCTTATACAGAATATTTCAAAGAATGGATGGAACTAAATAAAAAACAAGCAAAAATAAAAGGAGCCAGACCAATTCTATTAACCGATGAAGCAAAATCTTGTGTTTTGACAACAGAAATTTATAATGACAAAGGAAATTTTGAATTTACCAATCTTACAGAAGGTGATTATTTTGTATTCATTTCGTTCAATTATACTGATACGTTTTCAAGAAGAGAAGTTACAGGAACTTCTGATGTCTATATTAATGGAAATTATGCAGGAACTCAACTCAATACCGATATTTTTGATTATGTACAAGCTGGAAATGCTAATTTTCAGAAAATTGTCACCATAAAATCAAATGGCGAAACCGTGAATATTAAATTAAAACGTTGGTAATCTAACTTAAATTTTATGAAAGAAAATGCCAAAAAATATTTAGAAAGCGGAAACTTTTTCAGGCATAAAGATTTCAAAATTTTCTATAATCAAGTAGGAAAAGGTGAAGATTTACTCATTATTCATGGTTATCCTTTTGGTTCTTATGAATGGCAACAGATTGTTTGTAATTTGTCGGAAAAGTTTAGAGTTACTACGTTTGATTTGTTAGGAATGGGATTTTCTGATAAGCCTGAAAATCATCAATATTCTTATGAAGAGTATTGCGATATTGTAAATTCATTACTTGATTTTTTAAAAATTTCTAACACTCATATTCTATCTCATGATTTGGGAGTAAGTGTAGTTCAGGAACTCATTTCTTGGGGTTTTGAACAAAAAAATACATTTCAAATTGATTCTATAGCATTTGTAAATGGGAGTTTATTTATAAATGTATATAAGCCAAGATTTATCCAAAGATTATTATCTCAAAGTCCTAATTTTCTAGGTAAATTTTTAAGCAAAAAAATTTCTAAAAATGCCATATATAAATCGGTAAAATCTGTTTATGGAAATAATACGCAACCTACAGAAAATTTTCTTGAAGAACAATGGGAAATATTAAATTATAACAATGGAAAACAGATTACTTATCTAATTGGACGATTAGTTTTTGAAAAGAAAAAATATCTGAAAAGATGGGTTGTTGGAATGCAAAAAACGAAAATTCCAATGTGTTATATATGTGGACCTTCTGACCCTAATTCTGGTTTGCATATGGCAAAAAGATATGAGGAACTCATAAATAATCCAAAAATATTTTTTATGTCAAATAATATAGGACATTGGCCTTTTTTGGAAGATGAAGAAGGGTTTTTGAAAGTGTTTTTGGAATTTTTAAAATCATCTAAATTATAATAATGAAGAAAGTTGCAAAAGATGTTTGGCAAATAGCATTGATGCCTAGACATTCAATTAATTGTTACACTATTGAAGATTTTTTAATTGATACAGGCATTAAAAACGCTGCAAAAAAAATATTGAATAACCACGATACAAGGACTGCATTTACCTCCAAATATATTCACAATAGATAGAGAAGAAAACATAAAATCTTTAAAAAGGGTAGTCTCATTAGAGCCTAAAACTTGCAAATAAATTTTAATTGAAATTTTTAAAACATAAATGAATCTACTGAAAAATAGTCTTTCTAATTTTATAATAATCATTAATCTAAAAACATAAAATAACTATGAAAACTCAACTTTATTTGTATCTATTTTTAATAATTTTTAATGTTTTACCTGCACAAAAATTAGATACCATACATATTAATTCTAAAAACATTAAAACATCTCAATTAAAGGATGGGGTATCAAAATATTTGGTATTTATTCAAAATGATAAAAACACTCCTATATCTGATATGCAGATTTGGAACATTAGTACTTCTCGTGAATCTTACAAAAATAGAAAAGCGATAATGGTAAATCAAGTATGGTATTATAAAGATACTATTGCACATACTTCAAAATCAATCTCTTTACAAGAAGATTTCAGACCAATTTATCATGATAGTTGGTATAAAAAACGAGGGAAACAAATATTTGATGTAGAAAACAAAAAATTCTCATACAATGATGTTGATGTTACAGAAACTGAAGCAAATCCTAAACTTAAAATGAGTTATGATTCTTTTAAATCTTCAGAAAACATACCTTTTTATGTGAATTGGCATTTAGATTTAGAAGTTTTTAGTATGTTGCCTTTTAAGAAAAACGTTGTTTTTTTAATTCCATTTTATGAATTTGGTTATGACAAACCTAAAGAAATTTTATATAAAGTTACAGGAGAAGATAGATTCGTCTATAATGGTAATTCCATAAACTGTTGGGTTTTAGAACACAAGGAAGAAGGCAATCAAGAAAAATTTTGGATAAGTAAAAAAACTTTTGAAGTTCTAAAAATGGAACAAATAATAAATAATAAGATTTATAGATTCAAAATAAAATTGCCATAATGTTTTCTTCAATTATATTTAATGCAAGAATTGCAGGATTGCTTTATTTATTGCAAATACCACTTGGTGTATTTGGGATTATTTATGCACCTAAATTTTTAATCAATCAAGGATCTCTATCACAAACCGTTAATAATTTTTCCTCTAATGAATTTGCATTTCGTTTAAGTATTGTGAGTGCCATTCTTTGTGCATTTGCTACCATTGCTACTGCTGTGTATATTTCTAAAGTTTTAAAAATTGTTAACCATAAAATTGCTAAATGGATAGTAATTTTCACTCTGATACTTACTCCTATTACCATAATAAATGAGTTAAACAATGTTGCGATTTTAATTTTAATTGATAAAACAAAAAATACATTCGTTTTTTCTAAAAATGAGACCGAAGCGCTATTACATCTTTTTTTAAAACTACATGAATATGGTATAAAATTGATTGATATTTTCTTCGGATTATGGCTTTTACCAATGGGCTATTTAGTTATCAAATCAAAATACATCCCAAAAATTATTGGTTACTTATTAATAATAACATGTATAGGTTATCTTATTGATTTTATTAATTTCTTTCTTTTTCCCAGTATAAATATTACTATTAGCGAATATACTTGGATTGGAGAAGTATTAATGGTATTTTTCTTAATTATAGTGGGGGTAAATGTAAATGAGTACGAAAAATACATTCAAAAATGACTATTAAACAGAACAATTCAACACAAAACTAAAATTAAAAAAATGAGAAAATTCTTATTTGTTTTATCTTTTTGTTTGGCAACAACCTTAGTAGTTGCACAAAATATTGTCTATGATACTATTCAATATGCAAAGGAACACCACCAAAAACGATTGACACTTTTCTATTGTTAAAGGAAAAATTATTTTTTTAGGAAACAGCATCACTGAATTTGGTGATTGGCAAAAACTTCTAAATGATTCTACGGTAGTTAATAGAGGAATTGCAGGTGACAATACTTTTGGTGTATTGGCGAGATTAGATGATGTACTAAATCGAGAACCAAGCAAACTTTTTATTAAAATCGGGATCAATGATATTTCACAAAACATTCCCACTGAAATTATTGTTAAAAATATTTCAACCATTATAAAAACTGTAAAGGCAAAATCACCTTTTACCAAAATTTATATTCACAGTATTTTGCCTACAAATGACAATGTCAAAAACTTCTATCCTGACGCATATAATAAAAATGATAAGGTGAAATTGGTTAATGGACAAATTAAAAAACTTGCCAGAAACAATACTATTATTTACATTAATATCAATAAAATATTTACAGACAAACAAGGCAAACTTGATGTAAAATATGCTGATTCTGATGGGCTTCATATTAATGATGTTGGTTACAAAGTTTGGGTTGATTTTCTAAAGAGTAATATGTTTTTATAAAATATTTTAAATTTATCATCAACAAAAAGAATCTGTCAACAATAAAATACCGACAAAAGAAGAAATCAAGATTTTTTAGATAAAGAATAAACAAACCATAAAGAAAATAAGGATATGAAAATTACAATTTTAGATGATTATCAAAAAGTTATAGAAAAATT
>CAZLEU010000090.1:0-11703 GCA_964558625.1 uncultured Flavobacterium sp. | reverse complement strand
TTTCAATACAATTCTGCGTATAGTTGTGAGAATTATAATTGATTAAAATAGCTGCAATATCATATCTTTTTTCAGAAATCATAAATATTGATTTATTCCTTTTTCTATAAAAGTAAGTTTTTTTTCGGTTGTTAGTTTTTCTATTTCGTTATTTATCTCAATGTGACTTTTCGATTGTTCTTTATGATAAATATGATATGCAAGACCTGCAAACTTTAATCTTTTTCCCAAAATGCCGATATTGTGTAATCGTTGTATCATTTCAGAATCATCAATTCCCCATCCCACCAAATTTTCGTTAAAACCATTTACTTTTATAAAATCTTCTCTCCAAAAAGACATGTTGCAACCTCTCAATTTTGGGGAACGTAAATTTGTTTTTTTAGAAAAAGACATCAAAAATGGTATTCTAATTGTTCTTGTTCTTTTCTTTATCCCTTTTGAAAAGAAATTAAAATTTATCTTTTTAGTCTTAAAAATAGATTCCACTATACTTTTTTGAATATTTACTCTAGAACCATACAAGTAAACCCCTTTTTCGGCAAAATTTAAATGATCTTCTATAAAGTGTTTGTGCATTATGATATCACCATCTATTTCGATAATGTACTCATAACTAGATTTAGCAATCGCTTTGTTCATGATTGCTGGTTTTCGATTCTTTACATCTTCATGCCATACATGAATGAGCGGAACGGGAAATTTTAGTTGGTATTTTTTTATTACTTCTTCGGTTTCTTTAGTTGACCCATCATCAGCAATAATTACTTCATTTGGTAAAACAGATTGATTCAAAACACTTAGTAACAATAAATCTAGTGCTTCGGGCCAATTATATGTTGGTGTTACCAGTGTACATTTAGGCATCATCATAGTTACTCAATTTTTCTATAGCGCATCCATAACTGCAAGTACCTTTTGAAAACAGAAAATGAATGTATGTAAGCCAAAATAAAGCCTTCTTTTCCGTCAAGAATACCCAACCTAAAAATATATTGCCACAAAAAGCGATACAAAGGTCTAAAGAAAAAATGGTAACCATTGGGACGCACTTTTTTATTGTGTAAGTTTTCGGCTTGTAGTTTGCTATATAAATTTAATTTGTCATTGTAGTTGTCAAAACTTTTATAGCTATAGTGATTTAAACGGTTTTTTAAAATACAAATTTTGCCATCAGCTTTGATTTCTTCATGAACTAAATTGCCATTGTAGACGCAGTAATTTTTATTGAACAATCGTATAGCTTTGTCATTTTGCCAACCACCATATTTGATATGCTTACCCATGAAAAAGAAATTTCTTTTTACAAAGAATGCCACAATATTTTTCTCGGAATTGGCTTTTTCTATTATTTCTTTCTCAAGTTCTTTGGTAATTATTTCGTCTAAGTCAAAGAAGACAATCCAATCGTTTTTAGCCTTACTTATTCCAAAATTTCGTTGCGAGGAAAAATCTTCAAACTTATTTTGAATGACTTTTGCTCCCATACTTTCTGCAATAGCAACAGTATTATCGCTACTCTGAGAATCGATAAAAATGATTTCATCGGCAAACGATAAACTTTCAATATATCGCTTTACATTATGCTCTTCATTGTAAGATATGGCTAAGGCAGTTATTTTGATGTTTTCGTTATTTTCGGTCATAAATTCAACGATATATGCTACAAAGATACTATTTTTGCATCAGTTTTTTTCTAAAAAAATAATTTGTGGGCAAATTACCTGTTTTAATGTATCATAATGTCAATCCAATTACTAGTATTGGTTTGACCATTTCGAGCAATAAGTTGGAAGAGCAGCTCCAGTATTTATGTGAAAAAAAATATACTTTTTATTTTGCTTCAGAGCTTGTTAAAACGACTCATTTTGCACCCAAAAGTATAGCAATAACCTTTGATGATGTTACGCAAAATCAATTGTTATATGCCCTTCCAATTCTTAAAAAATATAACGTTAAAGCTACTTTTTTTATCCCTTTTAATTATATTGGCAAAACAGATTTATGGAATAAAAAGAATGGAACGATAGAGGAAAAAATAATGACTATTGAACAGCTTAAAAGTCTTGACTTAAGTTGTATAGAATTTGGGCATCATTCATTCAATCACAATAGATATAGTACACTTACCGATGAGGAGATTAACGCTGATTTTGATAGTAGCTATAATGTAATCAAACAACATAACCTAAATGTTTTTCCTTCTTTGGCCTATCCATATGGTGATTTTCCCAAAAAAGAGAAAGACAAAAAAAGTTTTTTTAATTTACTACAGGTAAATGGAATTGTATCTGCTTTTAGAATAGGAAATAGGGTAAATAAACTTCCCATTAAAAACAAATATGAAATTCAAAGAATTGATATCAAAGGAGAAGACAGCATGTTTGTTTTTAAACTAAAGATTCGGTTTGGTAAGCTACGACTATTCTAATCCTTTTTTTATCAGTAACATTTTTACATATCTTGAGAATACACCATATGCATTTACGCTTGCAAGTGCTAGACCTGGAATTCCATCTTTAAATCCTTGTTTGAGAATATAATAGGAAAAAAAGCGATACATTGGTTTAAAAATCAAATGGAAGAAAGTAACACTTTTATTTTTCTTAATCGATTCTTTAGCTTGAAACCATGAATAACTATCTTTTTTATGAATCCAATGAAACAAATTTTTATAAGTGTAATGAATCATAAAATTTTTTAATACCCCTACTTTTCCTTCAATCTGAAGTTTTTCATGAACATCACCAGTAAATTCTATAGAATTATTTTTGACCAATCGTAATACTTTGTCCACTTTCTGATACAAAAACCTATTGAAGTAATAATGTGGAAATTTTATTTTATATCCTACGTATTCTGTACTAGAAATTGCTTTTAAAATCTCAATTTTTAACCTTTGGGTAACTCGTTCATCTGCATCGAGAAATAAAATCCAATCGCCAGTTGCATATGATATAGCGTGGTTTTTTTGATTAGAGAATGTATCAAACTTGCGTTCAATAACTTTACAACCACACTCCAAGGCAATCTGTTTTGTTTCGTCAACACTATAGGAATCTATAATAATAATTTCATCGGCAAACTCAACAGACTTGATGGCATCTTTGATATAATCTTTTTCGTTATAAGTTGGAATAATAACAGTAAGCTTGCTCATTAAATTTTTATTAAAGTGGCAAATTTAGTAAATTTATTTACCTTTGCGCTATTATGAAAACTAATATTTCTATAATTATAAGTACCTACAATTCTCCTGATTGGTTGGCTAAGGTAATATACGGTTATAATACGCAAACCTATCGAAATTTCGAGATGGTAATTGCCGATGACGGTTCGAACATAACAACCAAACAATTAATAGACTCTATACGTGATGAAGTCTTTTTTCCAATAATTCATGTTTGGCATGAAGACAAAGGTTTTCAAAAATCTGAAATTCTTAATAAAGCTATACTACAATGTAATACCGATTATATTTTGATGTCTGATGGTGATTGTATACCCCAAACCAACTTTGTTGAGGAGCATGTAAAATTTAGAGAAGAAGGTTATTTTCTATCTGGCGGATATTACAAATTGCCAATGAATTTGTCTAAGAAAATAGACAAAGACATTATCTATTCGGGTGATTGTTTTGATGTGAATTGGTTAAAGAAAAACGGAATAAAAGGGTCATTTAAAAATAATAAAATTGATTCTTCTGGATTTAAAAGTTGGTTACTTAATATATTAACACCTACAAATCCTAGTTGGAATGGACATAATGCATCTGGTTGGAAAGAAGATATTTTAGCCATTAATGGTTTTGATGAGCGTATGCAATATGGGGGACAAGATAGAGAATTAGGTGAGCGATTGGTTAATCTTGGAATAAAACCCAAACAAATTCGATATAGTACTGTCTGTCTTCATCTTGATCATCCTCGTGGTTATGCTGTAAAAGAATCTATAGAAAAAAACAAGCGAATTAGAAAAGAGACACGTGATCAAAAGAAAGTTTGGACTGACTTTGGTATCATAAAAAATGACGGTGCATAGCATATATAGGATTCCATTTTACACTTTACAACAAATAAAAGTAAGGAATTCGTCTTTAAAAAACGATGATTGAAATCCCAAAACTTATCCCAAATTGGATTTTAAAAAAACGTCCAAATCTGGAATTATCATACTAGGAGTTAGCTCTTGGTATAAATAATCTGGATTTTTTTCTATTGCTTTTCGTTCTTCAAATGTAAACTGATTGAATAAATCAGGTTTTTTTTCAAGCAAATGGATAGAAGTATGTTTTTTGCCATCTTCAAAACTTGCCCAGTGGTCTTTATTTACATAAGGTGAAAAAATAGTAAAAGTAGGTTTGTCTATTGCTTTGGCAATGTGTACAGTGCCACCTTCATTAGAGACCAATACATTGCATTGATTCATCAATATAGCAAAATCTCGTATTGTTGGTGCATATAAATCTAAGATGATGTTAGATTTATTTTTGCATAAATTATATATTTTGTCAGCTTCCTCCTTTTGGTTAGGCGCATAATTAAATAATAAGAAACAATCAAAAGTAGTAGCAATATAATCGACAATTGTAGCGACATAATTATATGGCATCGATTTTTGAGGAGTACTTCCTAGAATACCCAACATTATAATTTTTTTTGATTGGTATTTTTCTGGAACTTTAAATTCTTTTTCTTTATCGGTAAGAAAAATTTTAGGCTCATATTCTATATTGGAAAAAGTAGCTACTTGCTGTAATAAATGAATTCTATCCTCTATAGCTTTTCCACAAATATGACTTTTATCTTTTAATATTTCAACAGGATTAGTATAGTAACCCAAATTGCCAAGTTTTTTTCTGCTTCTATGTCCAACTGTAATTTTCGCACCACCAAATTTGCATAGTAACCTACTTTGTAGCTTAGAGTAGGGATCAAAAATGATATCATATTTCTCTTTTCTAACGTCGCAAATAAGTTGTATTAGATTACCTATTTTTTTTAATTTTTTTTCATCAATACCAATTATTTTGTCAATATTTGGATTATTCATAATCACACCATGTGTAAAAGGATATGACATGAAATGGATTTCGCTTTCGGGAAACTTTTTCTTAAAGTTGTTGGCTATTACCGAACTTATTAGTACATCTCCAATGCGCTTATTTTGAATAATTAAAATTTTCTTCATAAATTTTCAAATCTTGGTGCAAAATACTATTTTTTTATACTTTTACCCAACTATAATTTACTAATGTGAAAATAATAATTCATCCTCAATATATTTCTAAAAAAAGTGCTATCATTCAGTTGGTTACAGATTTCTTTGAAAAAGGAGAATGGATTGTAAGAGGCTCTCGGAATAGCATAAAATCAAATTTTTTAGAAAATGAAAAGATAACTATCAAGTATTTTCAGAAGCCTAGTCTTTTAAAATCGATTATTTACTCTTTTTTTCGAAGTACAAAAGCAAGACGTTCATACGATTACGCCAATTATTTATTAAAAAACAATATCCAAACACCCTTTCCGATTGCCTATGTCGAGAACAGAAACAGACTAGGGCTTCTACAAGACAGCTATTACATAAGCCACCATATTAATTATGATTTCACTATTCGTGAACTTATTCATGATCCATTATTTGAAGAGCGAAATCTAATTTTAGAAAAATTTACCGAGTTTACTTTCAAGATGCATCAAGCCAAAGTTAATTTTCTTGACCATTCGCCAGGTAATACTCTTATTGTAAAAGATGAAAAAGGAGCATATGAATTTTATTTAATCGATTTGAACCGAATGAAGTTTGAAAGCTTATCTATTGAGCAACGAATGGATAACTTTAAAAAAATGTGGCTTTCTAAACAAATGATAAAAATTGTTGCCCAAAAATATGCACAACTTTCGGGAGAATCTAAAGAAAAACTACATGCTATTCTTCTTGAAAAAACTACAAAGTTCAAAAGAAGGATTACCAAAAAAAAGTACTTAAAACGCAAACTAAAAAAATAGACCCCAAAAATCATCTTGGAGTCTATACTATATTTGGATATCATCCAAAATTTTGGAATGGATAGATCGTTTTTTAAACAGCTACATCATACTCTCTCAATGCATCGTTCAAAGAAGTTTTCAAGTCGGTAGAGGGCTTACGCTGACCAATTATTAAAGCACAAGGTACTTGATAGTCACCAGCAGCAAATTTTTTCGTATAACTACCTGGGATTACAACCGAACGAGCAGGAACATATCCTTTATATTCGACAGGTTCATTTCCTGTAACATCTATTATTTTTGTCGAAGCTGTTAAACAAACATTTGCTCCAAGAACAGCCTCTTTTTCTACTCGAACACCTTCTACAACAATACATCTAGACCCTATAAAGGCACCGTCTTCTATGATAACTGGAGCAGCTTGTAATGGTTCTAGAACGCCACCAATACCAACGCCGCCAGAAAGATGAACATTTTTCCCTATTTGCGCACAACTTCCAACCGTAGCCCATGTATCGACCATAGTACCTTCGTCTACATAAGCGCCAATATTTACATAACTCGGCATCATGATTACACCTTTTGAAATATAAGCACCATACCTTGCAACTGCTGGCGGTACAACACGAATTCCTTTTTCGGCATATCCTGTTTTAAGAAGCATTTTGTCATGATACTCAAAAATGCCAACCTCATGTGTTTCCATTTTTTGAATTGGGAAATACATTACAACTGCTTTTTTTACCCACTCGTTCACCTGCCAACTTGTAGCAGAAGAAGATGATGTAAGAATCGGTTCTGCAACGCGTAATTTACCAGAATCTAATGCAAAAATGACTTCTTTAATTGCCAATATGGTTGCCTCTTCCTTTAATAATTCTCGGTTTTCCCAAGCTTTTTCTATAGTAGATTGTAAGTTGTTCATGATTATTGTGTTTTGAATTGCAAAGATAATTTATTTTATAAAGAAACAGGTATGGTTTTTGTCATTTGAGAATACAAATAATTACTTTTGTCAAAAATCAACGATACTAAAAATGAAAAAGAGTTTGATATTATTTTGGACTTTAACTGTCCTAAGTTGCAGTAATAAAACCATTAGCAAAAACGAAAATTCTAAAGAAGTGGCAACCAAAATGGATTCGAAAAACATATTTAAAACCAAATGGAGATTGATTGAATTAAGAGGTGTTAAGATTGAAAATAATAAATTCACTCTTGATTTTTTTGAGTCCAATCGGTTTTCTGCTTTTGCGGGTTGCAATAATATGGGAGGAGAATACAAAGTTGAGAATGCTTTCAAAATAAGTTTCTCTAAAGTTATTTCTACCATGATGGCATGTGAAGATATGAAAACAGAACAAGAACTTTCTAAAGTGCTCGAGATGACTGATAATTATATTGTGGATGGAAGAATTCTTTCTCTAAACAAAGGAAGAATGACACCACTTGCAAGATTTGAAATGGTGAATAGGTGATAGGTTTATTTTTAAAACGCACAAAGAACTACAAAATTTTTAAAATAGGAAATCCTCTTTCTTAATTACATTTACAACAAAAATAGACAATGCCAAGAATACTAGCCATAGACTACGGAATAAAACGAACTGGAATAGCTGTAACCGATGATTTTCAGTTAATTGCTTCTGGGTTAACTACAATTCCATCAGACAAAGCTTTTGATTTTCTCAAAGATTATTTTTCCAAAGAAAACGTTATCAAAGTTATTATTGGCGAACCCAAGCAAATGAACGGACAACCTTCTGAAAGTACCGAAGCAATCGAAAAGTTTGTTGTCAAATTTCAGAAAGAATTTCCCAAAATTCAAGTAGAACGAGTTGACGAACGTTTTACATCCAAAATGGCCTTTCAAACGATGATTGACAGCGGACTGAAAAAAAAACAACGTCAAAACAAAGCATTAGTAGATGAAATTGCCGCTACAATTATGCTTCAAGATTATTTACTACGTTATAAAATTGTATAATGTATATTGTATTGTTGATACTGTAAAAAAACATTTTATAGTTGTACATTATATAAAATACAACAATACAAAATGCGATAGTACAATATACAGTAATACAATGATACAGTAATACAATATACAGCTATACAAAAAATGGATAAACCCGACGTAATCCTTATCGGAACTGGTATAATGAGTGCTACCTTAGGTGTTTTACTCAAAGAATTGCAACCAGAAATTACAATCGAAATTTACGAAAGACTTGACAAACCAGCACAAGAAAGTTCATCTGCATGGAATAATGCTGGAACTGGACATTCTGCTTTTTGCGAATTGAATTATACACCACAAAATAGTGAAGGGACAATAGAAACCCAAAAAGCAATCAAAATCGCCGAACAATTTGAAATAACACGTCAGTTTTGGAGTTACTTAATTGAAAAAGGCAAAATAACCCATCCTGAAAACTTTATTCACTCCATTCCACATTTGAGTTTTGTTTGGGGAAACGAAAATGTCGATTATCTTAGAAAAAGACACGAATCTTTAATCAAAAGTCCACTTTTTTCCCAAATGGAGTTTAGTACAGATTTGGAAACACTAAAAAATTGGATGCCTTTGGTAATGCAAAATAGAAGCGAAGCAGAAGCCGTTGCTGCCACAAAAATGAATGTCGGAACAGATGTTGATTTTGGAGAACTAACAAAGAAAATGCTAGAATATTTAGCAAAGCAAGAAGGTATTTCTATACATTATAATCATGAAGTTAGGCAAATAAAACAGAAGAAAAACAAAACATGGCGCTTAAAAATCAAAAATGTAGTAACCAAAGAGAAAACAAAATCGAAAGCTAAGTTTGTTTTTATTGGTGCTGGAGGTGCCTCATTACTACTATTACAAGAAGCCAACATAGAAGAAGCAGAAGGATATGGAGGATTTCCAGTTGGGGGACAATGGTTGAAGTGTAAAAACAAAAATAACATTCAGCAACATCATGCCAAAGTATACGGCAAAGCTTCTGTAGGAGCACCACCCATGTCTGTTCCACATTTAGACACGCGAATTATTAATGGCGAAAAAGAATTGCTTTTTGGACCATTTGCAGGATTTTCAACCAAGTTTTTAAAGAATGGATCCTATTTAGATTTGTTAGATTCAATCGAATTAGACAACATAAAACCCATGCTTTATGCAGGTTGGCATAATTTTCCTCTAACAAAATACTTGATAGAACAAGTCATGCAATCAGATGAAAAACGAATCGAAGCATTACAAGACTATTTTCCAAATGCCAAAATGGAAGATTGGGAATTACTCGACGCCGGTCAGCGTGTTCAAGTTATCAAAAAAGATGAAGAACATGGTGGAACACTAGAATTCGGTACCGAAATTATAACTTCAAGCGATGGTACACTAGCTTGTTTATTGGGTGCTTCTCCTGGAGCATCAACAGCTGTTTCAGCCATGATAGAAGTACTTAATAAATGTTTTAAAGAAAAAATAAACGAAGTGGCTTGGCAAACAAAACTAAAAGAAATGATTCCGTCTTTTGGCATACATTTAAATGATAATCAAGAACTATTAAACCAAATAAGAACAAAAACTTCAAAACTATTAAAGCTTACAAATGAAGGATAAAATAAAGTTAATTGTTTCAGATTTGGATGGCACTTTATTAGATGATAATCACAATCTACCAAGCAATTTTTGGGAAATCGAGCAACAGATAGCCGATAAAAATATACTTTTTGCGATTGCCTCGGGAAGACAATTATTCAACATTATTTCGTTATTCGATCCAATAAAAGAACGTACACTATTTTTAGCAGAAAATGGAACACTTGCCTATTATAATGGAAAAATATTGTTTATAAACGATTTGCCAAAACAGCATGCAATCGAATTTATAAAAATAGGAAGAACAATAAAGGATAGTTATGTAATCCTATGCGGTAAAAATGCTGCCTATGTTGAAAATACTAACGAGAGATTCCTATCAGAAGTAAGAAAATATTATTCACAATTAATCATTGTTGATGATTTAGCACTAGTGGATGATATTATTTTGAAAGTGACGATTTGTGATTTTAATGATGTTCCAACCAACAGTTACCCTCATTTTAAGCAATTTGAAAACGATTTTAAGGTAGCTATTTCAGGACTTATATGGCTTGATTTGACTAGTTATAACGCTAATAAAGGAGTAGCAATAGAAACCATTCAAAAAAAACTAAATATTTCAAAACAAGAAACAATGGTTTTTGGCGATTTTCTTAATGATCTTGAAATGATGAAGACAGCCAAATACAGTTTTGCAATGAAGAATGCCCATAAAGACATTATCAAAACGTCCAATTATAGTACTGATTTTGATAATAATACCGATGGAGTAACACAAACAATTGAGAAATACTTGTTGTAAATGAGCAGTTTCAGTAAAGTTCATGATTCACTAATCTAAAAAATAATTACTTTTGCAAAAAGAATAGTATTCAGTTACATTGTAAAAAATTAGAATACTAAAAACGTAACACTGAACACTCATTATAAAAAAAATGATTTTACCCATAATAGGCTACGGCGATCCAGTATTAAGAAAAGTTGGCGAAGAGATTTCGAAAGATTATCCAAATCTAAAAGAAATCATCGACAACATGTATGAAACAATGTACAATGCTTACGGTGTTGGATTGGCAGCACCTCAAATTGGATTAGCCATCCGTTTATTTGTTATAGATACCGAACCATTTAGTGATAGTAAAGACCTCACGCCTGAAGAGCAAGCTCTTTTAAGTAATTTTAAAAGAACATTTATCAATGCCAAAATGATAAAAGAAGAAGGAGAAGAATGGGGTTTTAACGAAGGTTGCTTGAGTATTCCAGATGTTCGAGAAGACGTGTATCGTCATGAAAAAATTACATTGGAGTACTACGATGAAAATTTCAATAAAAAAACAGAAGTATTCGACGGACTAATCGCTAGAGTCATTCAACATGAATACGATCACATAGAGGGAATTTTGTTTACCGATTTAATCTCTACTTTAAAGAAAAAATTGATTAAGAACAAGCTGCAAAATATAATGGACGGTAAAGCACGACCAGATTATAGAATGCGTTTTTGTAATAAAAAAGGAAGATAACCCAAACTACTTTTTTTAAAATCACCTCTAAAATAATCTTTCCAAAATGCCTTTTTGGTACATTATTTGAGTATAAAGTTTTTGAAAAATTTAAGTTTTGTTTTTTGGAATTTTATTTAGTTATATTTGCCACCGCTTAAAAATACATGTAAAAAATGAATGTTGAAAAAATATTAGCCATTTCAGGGAAACCTGGTTTATACGAATTAAAAATTCAAACCCGCTCAGGATTCGTTGCAGAATCAATGATTGATGGAAAAAAAATTACTGTTGGAATGAGAAGCAACGTGAGTTTGTTGTCTGAAATTTCTATGTATACCTATAGTGAAGAAAAACCGTTGGTCGAAATCTTGAGAGCCATTGCTATCAAAGAAAATGAAGGACCAGCTCTTTCTCATAAAGAAGACAATGCAAAGTTGATAGCTTACTTCAAAGAGATTGTACCCAATTATGATGAAGAAAGAGTATATCCTTCAGATATTAAAAAAGTTTTGAATTGGTATAATATGCTTCAAGCAAAAGGAATGGTTTCTAAAGAAGAACCAAAAATTGAAAAAGCAGAATCCATCAAAGAGCAAGTAGTAGAAGAAGTTAAAGC
>CAZLEU010000089.1:0-11864 GCA_964558625.1 uncultured Flavobacterium sp. | reverse complement strand
CTTTCGCCCTATTATATAGTATAATTATAAACCTTACACATTTAAAAAAATGTCTGAAGAAAAGAATGATAACCTGCCTAGTAACGAAAATCTAGCAGATGGAAACCATGAAAACAATGATGTAAAAGCAATTACTTCTGAAATTCAAGAAGTTGCAAAAGCCGAAGAAATAACTTCGACAGAAGAAATTGCCGAACCTACTCTAGAAGTTGAAGCTACTACCGAAGAAAACATCGTAGAATTAACCGATGAGCAAGTCGCAGATGATTCTCTAGAAATAGCAGATGAAAGCATTATCGCTATCAATAAAATAGCCGAAACCAATGCCGCCGAAAGCGAGGATGAAACCATTCGCCACGAGATTCCTATGGAAGATTATGAAGCCATGTCAATGGAAGCACTTGTTGATGCTCTTGAAAAAGTAGCCGAAAACGACAAGGTAATGGCTGTAAAAGATCATGTTGAAGAAATTAAGAAATCATTTTTGGCAAAATACCATCATTTTATCGATGAGAAAAAAGAAGAATTTCATGCCGAAAATCCAGATACATCAGAGGATTTTGAATATCATTTTCCACTAAAAACTAGATTTGACCATATCTATTCTCAGTACAGAGATAGAAAAAACAAACATTATAAAAGCTTACAATCTAATCTAGAAACTAATCTCAAAAATCGTTTAGCACTTGTTGAAGAATTGAAAAACTTGGTAACCAATCCTGGAAACATTACCAATTCTCTCAAACAATTAAACGACATTAGAGACCGTTGGAAAAATGCTGGTCCAATTCCTAAAGACAAATACAACCATGTTTGGAATAATTACCATTTTCACATGGAAAATTTCTATGACTTCCTTCACTTAGACAGAGAAGCCCGAGATATTGATTTCAAACATAATTTGGAGCAAAAACAAAAAATCATTGCACGTGTTGAAGAATTAACACAAATGGAAGATGTGAACAAAGCCTTCCGTGAATTGCAAGACTTACATAAAATCTGGAAAGAAGAAATCGGTCCAGTTTCAAGAGAACATCGTGAGGAAATATGGAATAAATTCAGTGAATTGACCAAAATTATGCACGACAAACGCGAACTTATTTTTGAAAAATTGCGTGCTGGCGAAACTGAAAATTTAGATAAAAAGAAAAACATCATTGCTCAAATTGAAGTTTTAGCAACCGAAAAAGTAAATTCTCATGCACTATGGGCAGCTCAAGTAGTAAAAGTAGAAGCGTTACGCAACGAGTTTTTCTCAACAGGAAAAGTGCCTAGCGAAGTAAACGAAGAAACTTGGATGGCATTCAAAACGGCAGTTCGCAGCTTTAATACACTTAAAAATTCGTTTTATAAAGACATTAAAAAAGACCAAACCGACAACTTAACCAAAAAACAAGCTCTAGTTGCCAAAGCAGTAGAATTGCAAGACAGTACAGATTTTGCAACTACTACACCAATTATGAAACAAATTCAGGAAGAATGGAAAACCATTGGTCATGTACCAAGAAAATTCTCCGATAAGCTTTGGGCAGAGTTTAGAGCGGCTTGTAATCATTATTTTGATAAATTAAAAGAAAGCAAAAACGAAGAAAACGCCGAAGAAATCGAAGCATTCGAAAAGAAAAAAGAATACCTTGAAACCATTCGCGCTTTTGAAATGACAGGTGATCACAAAACCGATTTAGATGCTATTAAAGCACATATCGAAACTTGGAAAGGCTTTGGTAAAGTTCCTTTTGGCAGAAGGCATATCGAAGGAAAATTTAATAAAATATTAGATGTTTTATTCGAAAAATTGAGCTTGAGCAAAAAAGAAACCGATATGATGCGTTTCAACAATCGTATTGAACAATTAGCTGGTTCTGACGATTCGAGAAAATTGGAAAACGAAAAAGTTTTCCTAATGCGTAAAATTGACGAAGTGCAGGGCGAAATTTTTCAATTAGAAAACAATATTCAGTTTTTTACCAATACCAAAAATGCCAAAAAAGAAAATTCAATTGTGTTAGAAGTGCGTAAAAACATCGAAAAACACAGAGAAGAATTAACCGTCTTAAAAGAGAAATTAAAACAACTTCGCAATCTAAAAGCAGAATAATTTTTTTTTCTCTAAACAAATAGAAACCCCGAACGTGAAACTTCGGGGTTTTGTTTTAACCGCAAAGACCGCAAAGGAAAAGCGCAAAGAACACAAAAATCCTAACTAACTAATCACTTCGAGTGATTTTATGTTTTAAAAACGCTAGTTTTTGAAACACAAAATTGTATCGAGAACCTATGAAAAACGGATTATATTGCTTCTATGTTCTCGATACTTTTTATAAAAAGCTAATGCATTTTATAAAAAACTCGAAGTGACGAAAGTGAGAATTGAAACGTAAAAATTCTAAAAAACATAAAACCAAAACTTCCCAAAAACACAAAACTTCTTTCTAAACCAAGCGTCACTTCGAGTGATTTTATGTTTTAAAAACGCTAGTTTTTGAAACACAAAATTGTATCGAGAACCTATTAAAAATTGAAATCTGTCTCCTGTTTTTTGCAATCTACATCCAAACTTCTTGCCTCGTATTTCTAACTTGGTACTTCCACATGATATTTATCATTTTTTATTAAAATCGATAAAATTAAGTTTGTACCTTAAAAGATAATATTTTCATGTCAGTTTCCTTAATACAAAAATACAATGTTCCTGGTCCACGATATACCAGCTACCCGACTGTTCCCTACTGGGAAGAAGATTTATTTTCTGTACAAAACTGGAAAGAAACACTTCAAAATTCTTTTGACGAAAGCAATACTACCGAAGGTATCAGCCTTTATATACACCTCCCTTTTTGTGAAAGCCTTTGTACATTTTGCGGTTGCAACAAACGCATTACCAAACGCCATGATGTAGAACATCCTTATATTCAAGCCGTTCTCAAAGAATGGAATTTGTACTGTGACTTACTTTCAGAACAACCTAACATCAAAGAAATTCATTTGGGTGGTGGCACACCTACTTTTTTCTCACCAGAAAATTTGACTACGCTAATAAACGGACTTTTTACAAGAGCCAAAAAAGCACCTAATTACGAATTTAGTTTTGAAGGGCATCCTAACAATACAACCAGAATTCATTTGCAAACTTTATACAATTTAGGATTTAGACGCGTCAGTTTTGGCGTTCAAGATTACTCAAGTAAAGTACAGCATGCCATACATCGTGTCCAACCGTTTCATAATGTGGCAAAAGTTACATTTTGGGCAAAAGAAGTTGGTTACACTTCCATTGGACACGATTTGATTTTTGGTTTACCGTTCCAAACGCTTGAAGATGTTATGGATACTATTGACAAAACCAACTCACTCCAACCCGATCGCTTGGCGTTTTACAGTTATGCTCATGTACCTTGGATAAAAGGCAACGGACAACGCGGTTTTAATGATGAAGATTTGCCTAGAGATGATGAAAAACGTAAACTATACGAGGAAGGCAAAAAATCGTTAAGTCAAAACGGTTACTACGAAATAGGTATGGATCATTTTGCACTTGCCAGTGACAGCATGTACCAATCGTTTTTAGATGGAAAATTGCACCGCAACTTTATGGGCTACACCTCTTCTAAAACAAAAGTCATGATTGGTTTGGGCGTTTCTTCTATTAGTGATAGTTGGTATAGTTTTGCACAAAATGTAAAAACACTCGAAGAATACTATGCCAAGTTAGAGCATAACGAACTACCTGTTTACAGAGGTCATTTGCTAACCAACGAAGATTTGATTATACGCAAACACATATTAAACCTTATGTGTCAATTTACCACTTCATGGGAAAACAAAGAGATGTTTTTTAATGAGTTGCCAGAAATCATACACCAGTTAGACGAAATGGAACACGACGGACTGGTAAAAATAAATAGCACTAGCATAACCGTAACCGAAAAAGGAAAACCCTTTGTCCGCAACCTATGCATGGCATTTGACCTACGTCTCAAACGCAAAGCACCACAAACGCAATTGTTCTCAATGACAGTCTAATAGTAAAAATATAGTACATAAAAATCCCCAATGATGGGGATTTTTTTTGTAAATTTTATTCATAAATTGCCCTATATTTATACTTTATAATAAATCAGTTTTGTCAAATTTATTCTGCAATTATTTTGCTGGATAATGACATAAATTTTGTATTCTGGATAATCATTTACTAAAACTTTGATTTATAGTAAGTAAAAAAACAGTATTAATATTAAGGTATATTTTGGTCGGAAAAACCTAAACAGCGACCTAAAATTAGCTGTAATAGGCAACTTTAATTATTAATATTATGAAACTAATTAAATCATTATTTTTAGTACTTTTTTTAAATTCTCTTTTTACATTTGGACAAGCTATTACAAATGGTTCAACACTGACGGTAACAGATTTAACCGGCGGCTATGTATACTATGAACATAACATCAATTTGTCAGGAGCATTTGTAAGTAGTTCAGGACCAGGAGCCCCTTTGAATACTCCAATTAGAATAAAAATATCATCAAGTGGAACAAGCATAAATCCATATTTTACAACAGGTGATTTAAATGGAAATTGTGATTCCTTTCTAATTGGGAGTATGAATTCTACGAATACTCAATTTACAACAACTTTAAATAGCTGTTGCACATCTATAGCAGAAGGGTTTGCCAATGGTTTACATTTTGGGATTCCAATAAAATGTGCTACTCCAATTGGTGGAACTGGTTCAAGTTGTGTTACATATAATCTATCTAATGCTTGTAATTTATATTGTATATCATTCTTTCTTCAATCAACTTCAACCATATGCAAGAACAAAAATTACACTGTTGTTATTGGATTCGCAGATGGAACATCAACAACTATAATTGTTAACTTTAGTTTAAACAATACTGTTTTTTGCTTTCCAAAACCAATAACTTCAATAATATCATCAACTTTTTCAAATTGCAATTGTGGTACATTACCAAGGCTTACAAATATATCTGAAACAACTAACAATATAAAACAAATAATAGTTTCTCCTAATCCGACAAATTCAATAATTAAATTCAGTGGTGAAAATTTAGAAAAATATAATGTAACAATATATGATTCTAACGGAACTAAAATCATTGATCACTCAAAAATCGATGCAGAAATTAGTTTAGAAAAACAAAAAAAAGGAGTTTATCTATTTATTATTGAAGATAACAATGGATATAGACAAGAAAGCAAAATAATTAAAGAATAAAATCAATATTTTTTTGCTAGCTGCTTTTTATGTAAATATAAAAAGCAGCTTTCTATTTCAATATTAATATAAATCTCGAAACTAAGTCTACAATTTATTTTTTCATCTTTTACTCAATAAACCTTTAAAGGAAATATTTTTAATCAGTTCCTATTAACATTTTTAATAAGAAAATAATAGTTGGACATACAGAATTAAGTAAAGCAATACCATAGCAAAACTTCGTGAAAACCTAGTGACACAATAAATAAAACTTTTTTATATATTTGATGCAAACAACCAATTTATGAGCCAAATACAAAATTCTGAAAACGAAAAAAAAGAAAACTTATTATCCGAAAATTCATTTTCAAAAAATGATATAGACAACACTGAGCAATCATCTGAAGATACCGGTAAAAAACCAACTCTCAAAGAAAATCTTCTAGCTTTTTTATCCATTTTTGTTCCAACCAAAGGTTACTTTATAACACCTATACTTATCGATATCAATATCATTATTTTTATTGTTATGGCTATTTTAGGTGTTGATATAATGGAACCAAATATTGATGATTTACTCTCATATGGTGCCAACTATCGTCCTGTTACATTGGATGGTCAGTGGTGGCGATTACTTTCAGCATGTTTTTTACACATAGGTGCATTGCACTTGGTTATGAATATGTATGCGTTGTCCTATATCGGGGTTTTGCTAGAACCAATTTTAGGAAAATCAAGATTTTTGATTGCTTATTTACTTACGGGTATTGTAGCAAGTACAACAAGTATTTGGTGGAATCCGTTAACTGTTAGTGCTGGTGCTTCTGGTGCCATTTTTGGAATGTATGGTGTTTTTCTTGCTTTACTTACAACAGATTTGATTGAACTTGAAGCTCGCAAACCATTACTAGCAAGTATTGGTATTTTTGTAGTTTTCAATTTAGTAATTGGTTTAAATGACGGTATTGATAACGCAGCTCATATCGGTGGTTTAGCAAGTGGCATTGCTATAGGGTATTTCTTAATTATTAGCTTAGATGATTATGAAAACAAGTTTTTAAAATTCAAAAACCTGGGTATTATCAGTGTTGTCTTTTTGGTATTAGTAACTATGGTGTACAACTCGCTAACCAATGACATTTTGATTTATAATACTAAAATGAAAGACTTTCAAGAAATGGAGAAAATGGCACTTGAAGTTTATAATCAGGCTAATTATTATCCCAAGGAAAATTTACTCTATAATATAAAAGATAGAGGCATATATTACTGGAATGAAAACATAAACATTATTGACGAAGTAGATAAATTAGACTTGCCAAAAGAAATTCATGAAAGGAATGCTAAAATGAAAAAATATTGTGAGTTACGAATCAAACTTTTCAATTTACTCTACAAAAGTATTTCGGAGGGAAGTAATAAGTATAATTCAGAGATTCAAAATTATAATAAACAGATTGAACATATTATAAATGATATTGGTAGTACAAAATAATTTAAACCAAAAACCTATGAATGAAGAAACGCCAAGCCAATTTGAAATCTTTGAAAAGAAAGATATTATAAGAAGAACTCTTTTACCTAAATGGATAAAAATATTCTGTTGGATATTCATGATTGGAGCTGTAGCAGGAATAATTTGTTTAATTGGTGGTCTTATGGGTTATAATCCAAGTTTATCAATATATGGTTTTGAAACCAACGAACCACTTACACCAATAGGTTTTTTTATTATATCTATATTTCTCTACAAAGGTTATGTGGCCTATTCACTTTGGTTTGAAAAAGACAACGCCATCAACCTAGGTAAAATTGATGCTCTTACTGGTATAGGTTTATGTATAATTACTATGATTGTTTTACCTTTTTTTGGTGATGATTTCAAAATAACGTTACGATTAGAAATCCTTTTGTTAATTCTTTTCTACAAAAAACTAAATGCTATAGAATACGAATGGGATAACCAAGAAAAGCAGTAATTAATTATTTTTGCATAAAATAAATACAAGACAACTAAGATGAGATTACTATTTTTACTGATATTAAGCCAATTTTGTTACTCTCAAATTACATTTTCTCCGTATATTACATTTGTAACGGATTCATATCCAAAAGTGGTTTCAATTGGAGATGTCAACGATGATGGATTAAAAGATGTAGTTCTTGGAATTGGTTCTTATAGTACTAGTCAAAACAATTATAGCATTTTAGTTTATATTCAAAATAATATTGGCCAATTAAATATCCCTATCCGCTATTATTATCCAACAACCTTTACCGAAATAACTTCAATAGATATAGCAGATCTAAATGAAGATGGCAAAATGGATATAGCTATTTCATATGATGATAAAATTGGAATTTTTTATCAAAATTCTATAGGGTTATTGAACCCAATCATAGAAATTGATACAAATTTGAAAGTTGAGAATTTAAAGATTGGAGATCTAAATAATGATGGGAAAAATGATATTGCAATTGCTACAGATTATTCAGCAAATACAATAAAAGTCTATTATCAAACCTCATCACCTGGTATATTTAATTATTTATCTTTTTCAAAACCAATTAATACTTTAAAGGAAATAGAAATTGGTGATATTAATAACGATAATAAAAATGATCTAATATATATATCAAGTAATCCGGGAAAAGTTCATACATACACTCAAAATGATTCAGGAACATTAAATGCTTATACAACCTATTCTTGCCCTTCAATTAATGGTATAGGTGTTGGTGATTTAAACAACGATGGACTAAATGATATAGCAGTAAGTGTTGGTGGTAATTCTCCAAATTCAAAAATTGGATTTTTATTTCAAAATCAGACAACATCTATATTAGATAATTATACAGAAATACCATCCTACGATATACCCGAACCAATTGAAATATCTGATTTAAATAATGATGGATATAATGAAATAATAACAATTCATGGCGGATGGTCGAAAATGAGCATTTATCAACAAAACCAGGAAATATATGGTCAATATAATTTATATGACATACCTTACACTAGTAATAATAGCCCACAAGGTATAGATATAGGTGATATTAATAATGATGGCAAAAAAGATATTGTAATAGCTGCACATTTTATAGGATTGGTTGTTTTATATAATGATTCAATACTTAAAATAGAAGAAAATTCAACAAAACAAAATGTTTCTATAATTTACCCAAATCCAATAATCGATTCATTTCGCATTAAAAATTTAACATTAGAATCAAGCACATATGAAATTTATGACATTAACTCAAAAATACTATTGAAAGGAAATATTGAAAATTTAGCACCAATTGATATTAGTACTTTTCAAAAAGGTATATATTTTTTAAAAATAAAAACGCTACAAACACAACAAATCTATAAGTTAATAAAAGAGTAAAAAATCCCGACTTTCATCGGGATTCTTTTATTTACTCAAATACATTTTTCTTCGACTATACAATTCGTAGAATTGGTCGTCTTTTAAATCATCAATAAACAAGATACTTTCTCCAGTCGATTTCATTTCGGGTCCAAGTGCTTTGTTCACATTAGGGAATTTGTTAAAAGAGAAAACCGGTTGCTTAATAGCATATCCTTTCAACTGTGGATTGAAAGTAAAATCGGTTACTTTATTTTGTCCTAGCATTACTTTAGTTGCATAGTTTACATATGGTTCACCGTATGCTTTTGCAATAAAAGGAACCGTTCTAGAAGCTCTTGGATTGGCTTCGATGATGTAAACAATATCGTCTTTTATCGCAAATTGTATATTGATCAAACCAACTGTTTGCAATGCCAAAGCAATCTTTTTAGTATGATCTTTGATTTGTTGCATTACAAATTCACCCAAATTAAATGGTGGCAAAGTAGCATTAGAATCACCTGAGTGAACGCCACACGGCTCAATATGTTCCATAATTCCAATGATGTAAACATTTTCCCCATCGCAAATGGCGTCGGCTTCGGCTTCGATGGCACCATCTAAATAATGGTCTAGTAATAATTTATTTCCAGGAATAGATTTCAATAAATCGATAACATGCTCTTCTAATTCTTGCTTGTTGATGACAATTTTCATTCCTTGACCTCCCAACACATAAGAAGGACGAACCAACAATGGAAAATCTAAACTATCCGCTAATTTTGAAGCTTCGTCTGCGCTTTCAGCAATTCCGAATTTTGGAAATGGAATGCCTAGTTCGGTTAACAATTCAGAAAAACGACCTCTATCTTCAGCTAAATCAAGCGCATCAAAAGAAGTTCCTAGAATTTTGATTCCGTATTTCGATAATTTTTCGGCTAATTTCAATGCAGTTTGTCCGCCCAACTGCACAATTACACCTTCTGGTTTTTCGTGGCGTATGATGTCGTAAATATGTTCCCAAAAAACAGGCTCAAAATACAATTTATCAGCTGTATCAAAATCGGTTGAAACCGTTTCTGGATTACAATTAATCATGATGGTTTCGTAACCACATTCTTTGGCTGCCAAAACACCGTGCACACATGAATAATCAAACTCTATTCCCTGCCCTATTCTATTGGGTCCAGAACCTAAAACGATTACTTTTTTCTTATCCGAAACGATACTTTCATTATGCACAAATCGTTGGCCGTTGGCGGTTTCAATTTCTGCTTCAAATGTGGAATAATAATAAGGCGTTAGCGCTTTAAACTCAGCAGCACAAGTATCAACCAATTTATAAACACGTTTGATGTTCATTTCGTCACGCAATTTATATACCTGACTTTCCAAACAACCCAACATGTGTGCTATTTGTCTGTCTCCATACCCTTTTTGCTTAGCTTCAAGTAATAGCTCTTTTGGTAAAGTATCTAGTTTATAGTTAGAGATTTCTCTTTCTAAGAAATACAATTCCTCATATTGTTTTAGGAACCACATATCGATTTTGGTGATTTCGTGAATTCTGCTCAATGGTATTCCCATTTGAATGGCATCGTATATCACAAAAACTCTATCCCAACTTGCAAAAGTTAGTTTTTCAATAATTTGTTCATAGTTTTTATACCCTTTTCCGTCAGCTCCTAATCCATTTCGTTTGATTTCGAGCGATTGAGTAGCTTTATGAAGCGCTTCTTGAAACGATCGTCCAATTCCCATCACTTCACCAACCGATTTCATTTGAAGTCCAAGCGTTCTATCTGAACCTTCAAATTTATCAAAATTCCAACGCGGAATTTTTACGATTACATAATCTAAAGTTGGTTCAAATAATGCCGAAGTAGATTTGGTAATTTGATTTTGGAGTTCATCTAAATGATAACCCAAAGCCAATTTGGATGCAATTTTAGCAATAGGATAACCTGTAGCTTTTGAGGCCAAAGCAGAAGAACGCGAAACTCTAGGGTTGATTTCGATAGCAACAATATCTTCTTTCTCGTCTGGTGACACCGCAAATTGCACATTGCAACCCCCAGCAAAATTTCCGATAGAGCGCATCATCAAAATAGCCATATCACGCATTTTTTGAAACGTTGTATCCGATAAAGTCATGGCTGGAGCAACCGTAATAGAATCTCCTGTATGAATTCCCATTGGATCCATATTTTCAATTGAGCAGATGATGACTACATTGTCGTTTTTATCTCGTAAAAGTTCTAATTCGTACTCTTTCCAACCTAATAAAGCCTTGTCTATTAGGACTTCGTGAATAGGTGAAGCTTCTAATCCACGAGTTAATAATTCGTCGAAATCTTCTTTTCTGTGTACAAAAGCGGCTCCAGTTCCACCTAATGTAAATGATGGACGAATTACTAATGGGAAACCAAATTCTTGCGCAATTTCTTTTCCTTTTAAGAAAGAAGTTGCCGTTTTGGCTGGTGCTTGTGGAATACCTATTTTATTGAGAAGGTTTTTAAACTTCTCTCTATCTTCGGTAATCTCGATTGCATTAACATCGACACCAATTAATTTCACATTAAAATCATTCCAAATTCCTTTTTCTTCGGCTTCTAAGCAAAGATTTAGAGCCGTTTGTCCTCCCATGGTTGGCAAAACAGCATCAATTTGAGGATGTTCTTTAAGGATTTTAATAATCGATTTGGTCGTTAAAGGCAATAAATATACATGATCCGCCATTGATGGATCGGTCATGATGGTTGCAGGATTGGAATTGATAAGTATAACTTCGATTCCTTCTTCTCGTATAGAACGAGCCGATTGCGAACCTGCATAATCAAATTCGCAAGCTTGCCCAATAACGATTGGACCTGAACCAATAATTAAAATCGATTTGATTGAATTGTCTTTTGGCATTGTTTGTTATGGTTTGTAGTTTATTGTTGTATGTTGTTGTGTTAGATATAACCCTAGCCCTGATAACAGTGAAAATCTTTTTTATTTTTTTCTTTAAAAATAAAAAGATTATCTCATTAAAAAAAACTTTCATAGGTATTCGATGAATTTCATTTGTAACGAATAGCAGGACACGAGCTTGCGAACTGGCAAAGCAAATAGCTCCTAAAACTTATCAAAATTTATAAACAAGGTTTAAAAAAAAGCCGCTACTAATAAAAGTAACGGCTTGATATTGATTAATTCCTAATCATTATTTTTTGTGTCTTGGTTCAGAAGATACGGTCAACTTATGTCTTCCTTTAGCTCTACGACGAGCAAGGACTTTTCTT
>CAZLEU010000088.1:0-11928 GCA_964558625.1 uncultured Flavobacterium sp. | reverse complement strand
GTGACCTAACAGAAATGGCAGAAGAAGGAAAACTCGATCCTGTTGTTGGACGTGATGGATTAAAACCAGTGCATCGTAGAGTATTGTATGGAATGTATGATTTAGGAGTTTTTTCAAATCGAGCACACAAGAAATCTGCTAGAATTGTTGGAGAAGTACTAGGTAAGTATCATCCGCACGGGGATACTTCTGTATATGATGCAATGGTTCGTATGGCTCAAGAATGGAGTTTACGTTATTTATTGATTGATGGTCAAGGTAATTTTGGTTCTGTAGATGGTGATAGTCCAGCTGCAATGCGTTATACTGAGGCAAGAATGAAAAAAATGTCTGAAGACATAATGGCAGATATCGACAAAGAAACAGTCGATTTTAAATTAAACTTTGATGATACCTTATATGAGCCAACTGTAATGCCAACACGTGTTCCAAATTTACTTATCAACGGAGCATCGGGAATTGCAGTGGGTATGGCGACTAATATGCCTCCACACAATTTATCAGAAGTTATCGATGGTACACTTGCTTACATAGATAATGAAGAAATAGAGATAGATGAACTAATGAATCATATTAAAGCTCCCGATTTCCCAACAGGAGGTGTAATATATGGTTATGAAGGTGTTCGAGAAGCATTTAAAACAGGTCGTGGACGTATTGTAATGCGAGCTAAAGTTGGCTTTGAAGAAGTTGATGGACGAGAATCAATTATTGTAACAGAGATTCCTTATCAAGTGAATAAGGCTGAGATGATTAAGAAAACAGCCGACTTAGTTAATGATAAAAAAATTGACGGTATTGCCAATATCCGAGACGAATCGGATAGAAATGGTATGCGTATCGTTTACATATTAAAAAGAGATGCTGTTCCCAATGTGGTGCTAAATACTTTATATAAGTTTACACAACTACAGTCTTCATTTAGTGTAAACAATATTGCATTGGTAAAAGGGAGACCTCAAATGCTGAACCTAAAAGATTTGATTCACTATTTTGTTGAACACCGTCATGATGTTGTTGTTCGTAGAACACAATTTGAATTAAGAAAAGCAGAAGAAAGAGCTCATATATTAGAAGGACTAATCATTGCTTCTGATAATATTGATGAAGTAATTGCTTTAATACGCGCATCTAAAAACACAGATGAAGCTCGTGAAAAATTGATAGAACGTTTCAAATTGTCAGATATTCAATCTAGAGCTATTGTTGAAATGCGTTTACGTCAATTAACAGGTCTTGAACAAGACAAGTTAAGAGCTGAATATGAAGAAATAATGAAGTTAATTGAACATTTGAAAGCTTTGTTAGCAAGTAAAGAACTTAGAATGCAATTAATTAAAGATGAGTTAGTTGAAATTAAAGAAAGATATGGTGATGGACGTCGTTCTTCAATTGAATATTCTGGAGGTGATGTGAGCATAGAGGATCTTATTGCAGACGAGAATGTCGTTATTACAATTTCGCATGCAGGCTATATTAAAAGAACACCATTGTCTGAATATAAAACACAAAATAGAGGAGGAGTAGGACAAAAAAGTGCAGGGACAAGAGATCAAGATTTCTTGGAAAATATGTATGTAGCTACTAATCATCAGTATATGATGTTTTTTACACAAAAAGGAAAATGTTATTGGTTGCGTGTGTATGAAATTCCAGAAGGAAGTAAAACAGCCAAGGGTAGAGCGCTACAAAACCTTATTAACATCGAAAGTGATGATAAAGTAAAAGCCTTCATTTGTACTCAAGATTTAAAAGACAAAGACTATACCACTAGCCATAACCTTATTATGGTTACCAAAAACGGAATGGTTAAGAAAACATCTTTGGATAAATATTCAAAACCAAGAACAAATGGTGTTGCGGCCATAACAATTAAAGAGAACGACGAATTACTCTCTGCCGAGTTAACAGATGGTAATAGTCATATTATTTTAGCTGTTAAATCTGGAAAATTGGTTCGTTTCGAAGAAAGCAAAACAAGACCAATGGGAAGAACAGCTTCAGGAGTTCGTGGTATCCGATTGAAAGACGAAAGTGATGAAGTGATTGGCATGGTTTCTGTAAATGATATGAACAGTGAAATTTTGGTAGTTGCTGAGAATGGTTATGGTAAACGCTCAAGTCTAGAAGATTACAGAATTACGAATCGTGGAGGAAAAGGTGTTAAGACGTTAAACATTACTGAAAAAACAGGAAAATTAATTTCTATTAATGCAGTTACAGATGCAGACGACTTAATGATTATTAACAAATCGGGATTGACTATCCGTATGGCTGTAGAAGATTTAAGAGTCATGGGTCGTGCAACACAAGGTGTTAAGTTGATAAATCTTAAAGGAAATGATGCTATAGCTGCTGTGACCAAAGTGATGAAAGATGATGCAGAAGAAGTTATGGTAGATGAAGATGGAAATGTAATTGAAGCTACTGTAATAGAAAGAGTAAAACCGGTTCTAGAAGTATTGGAAGACGATACGGTTGAAGACGACGACGACGATGATGATGATGATGAAGTAGAAGATGAAGTTGATGATTCTGAGGAAGACGATTCAGACGATGAATAAATAAATTAGTCAGATTTCATATAACTTATTGGGATTTGAAGTATTATAAATTAAAAATAAAACCTAAAAAATGAAAAGTAAATATGTACTACTAGTATCAGCATTATTGATTTCAGTAAGCAATTTTGCTCAAAAAAATGAAATTAAAGCCGCTGAAAAAGCACTAAAATCTGGTAATGCTGTTGAGGCAAGAACGCTTTTGCAACAAGCCGAACCATTATTGACAGCAGCAACTGATGCCGAAAAAGCACAGTTTTTATTTGTGAAAGGCAATATCGCTTTGGATATGGCTACCAAAAGTATTGAAACTTCTAAAAATTTATCAGAAGCAGCCAAAGCATTTCAAGATTTAGTAGCAGCTGAAAAAGCAACGGGAAAGTCTAAATATACTTCGCAAGCAACTACATCAATTAACGATATTAAAAATAAATTGGTTAATAGTGCTGTTGAAAAAGGAACTGCAAAAAATTATAAAGAAGCGGCAGCATTGCTTAAGCAAGTATATGATTTAGACACTGCCGATTTAGAAAAATTATACTATGCTGCAAGTTATGCAGTAAATGGTAGTGATTATGATACTGCTTTATCGTACTACAAAGAATTGAAAGATAAAAATTATTCTGGAGAAGGAATTTCGTATTACGCAAAAAGCTTGATTACAGACCAAGAAGAAATGTTCAGTACCAAAGCCGAAAGAGATAAAATGGTGGCTATCAAATCGCACAAAGAACCTAGAGATGAAAAAATTCCATCAAAAAAAGGTGAGATATACAAGAACATCGCTTTGATATATGTACAACAAGGAAAAAATGATGAAGCTAAAAAATCATTATCTGAAGCTAGAATAGCAAATCCAGATGATATTTCATTAGCAATGGCTGAAGCAGATTTGTATTTGAAATTAGAAGATTATGCGATGTATAAAAAAATCGTTACGGAAGTTTTGGAAAAAAATCCAAACGATGCCGATTTGTTATATAATTTAGGTGTAATTTCTTCTAAAACAAATGGTGCAGATGCAGAGGCTTATTACAAAAAAGCAATTGCAATTAAACCTAACTATACCAATGCTTACTTGAATTTAGCAATCTTAAAATTAGATGGTGAAAAAGCAATCATTGATGAGATGAACAAACTTGGAACTTCTGAAAAAGATAACAAGCGTTATGAGGTTCTTAAAGTAAAAAGAGAGACAATCTTTAAAGACGCATTACCATATCTAGAAAAAGCATTTGAACTAAACCCGACCAATGAAGATGTATCTTCAACACTTTTAAATGTATACGGAGCTTTAGAAATGACTGCGGAGAAAAAAGCACTGAAAGCTAAATTAGCAAAATAACAAGCCGTTATAAGCTAAAAAAGATTAACGTTGCTAATGCCTCAAAAAGTTAAATACTATTTGAGGCATTTTTTTATGTTTATATAGCAGGTTTTATTAAAACAAAATGAGCTCGATACAATATCGAACTCATTCATCAAAATTTACTAAACTTTTAAGACCAATAATTAATTTGTATCTTTTTTATGTCTTAAAGTTTCTCTTTCAGCATTTTGTAAGTCTCTTAAAGCTTCTTGATAGTTTTCCATTTTTTCATTGAAAATTTCCATTTCAGCTTCATATTTTTTCATTTTTGCTTCAAATGCTGACATATCTGGTTGCTTAGCTGCCATTTCTTGAGAGTAAGCTTCCATTTGTGCTTCATATTTTTTAATTTCATCACTGTTTTCCCAAGCCTTAGCAAATTTTTCCATTTCTAACTCATATCGTTTCCAAGCTTTTATATCGTTTGGGTCAGTTGGAATTTTAACATTTGGTGTTTCAGGAAATTTTGGTGGTTGTGGCGGATTTGGAAGCCCTGCCATTTCAGGCATTTCGGGTGCTTCAGGAGCCTCTGGCATTTCAGGCATTTCAGGAAAATCTGCGTGCGCAATAGCGTTATTCAAATGATTTTCATTGTCTTCGGAACTAAAATTTAATGTAGCTTTTCCATTCTTTTCTTTTGTTGCTTTAAATTTGAATGGTTCAATAGCCTCATCACTTTCAATAACATGATTACCGTTAGTTCCTTTGTTGTCATCCCAAGAAGCAGTAATACTTGTAATTTCACTTTTAGAATTGCGTATCACATTCTTAAACTCCATTTGAATATTATATTGCTTTTTTAATGTTCTTGCGATTTCTTTCAATTCTTTGTCACTTGTATTTTTGTCAATTGTGGCCTCAGTTGTAACTTCATAAGTTGTTTTTTCAACTGTCGATTTATTTTCTTTTTCTTGCGCTTGTACTTTTATTTGAAATAAAAATACAAAACCTACCAATGCTGGAATAATTAAAAAATACTTCCAGGAGTTTACTTTTTTTGATTGATTTTTGTTTAACATAACAATTCGTTTTTTGATTAATGATTGATAAAAATTATTGGTAATCGGAAAGCAATGTTGATCAGTCACTACTTTCAAAAGTGTAAGTTGATACACTTTTTTATCTTCTATATTTTGAATTGCTTTTTGGTCAGCAATGAATTCTAAATTTTGTAAAATCGCTTTTTTATACATCCAAGCAAAAGGGTTAAACCAAAATACAGCACAAAATAACTTTGCAATTAAAACATCAACAGAATGTTTTTCGCGGCTATGCACTTTTTCGTGGTTTAAAATAGTATTCAGTTCAGTTTCAGAATATTTATTAGAATTGAAAACGATGTACTTAAAAAATGAAAAAGGATTAATTTCTTCTTTTACATCAACAAACACAAATGGTTTGTTTACAATAACTTGTTTTTTATATAAAAAATGAAATAAAGAAAGCAAATGGATTAGAATCCTAAAAACTAAGAACAAACCTATAATTGCATAGACTATCCAGCCAATCTGAATCCAATCAATTGTTTTAATAGGAGTAAAGGATTGAATGGTTGAATTTGTATTATTATTTAGGTGTTGAAAATGATTAATAGGTTTGGGCTCAACAAATATAATTTTTGTAATGAAAAATAAAGGCAATAGTACAGATGTTAGTAATCCACTTACTAGAAACCAACGGTTACTTGTAAAAAAAGTTTCTTTTTGCATAAAAACAATATAAGCCGTGTAGAACATTGCGAGTAAAACACTTGATTTCAATAAGTAGATTAATAATGAATCCATAATTTATTTTTTTTCAATTATTGCAAGTATTTCTCTTAACTCTTCAGCTGAAATTTTTTGTTCCTCGGCAAAAAAAGAAACCATATTTTTATAAGAATTATCAAAATAGTTCTCAATTGCCGTATTCATAAACCGTTTTCTATATTCTTCCTTTTTTACAATAGGAAAATATTGATGTGTATTTCCAAATGCATTGTAACTCACGAAACCTTTTTCTTCCAAATTTCTTATGATGGTTGAAAGTGTATTGTAATGTGGTTGCTCTTCTTTTATTTCAGCCATGACTTCTTTTACAAACGCTTTTTTTAGTCGCCATAAAATTTGCATGATTTCTTCTTCTTTATTTGTTAACTTTTGCATGATTATAATTTTACTGTGACAAATATATAACTATATTTTTAGTTACAAAACTATTTTTATAGTTATTTAACTATTTTTTAAGTTTAGAAATGGTATGAAATTAAAAAAACCATTCAATTTGTGAATGGTTTCTTTAGTATTATTAAGCTTTTTGTGTTTTGAGAGAGGATTTTGCTTTTTCCAATTCCTTTTTGGCTTTTTGCATTTCATCTTTTGCTTTTAACATCTCTTCTTTGGCTTTGAGCATTTCGTCTTTAGTCTTCTCTAAATCATCATCACTTGATTTAAAATCTCTTTCAATTTTAATTTTTTCACCTTTAGAATTTGGAAACATATTTTGCATTTTTTCCATTTGTTCCTTTATATTATCCATAGAATCGAAGTTGAAATTAAAACTTTGTCCGTTTCCAAAATCTTCTACACGATTATTTTTTTTGATTTCTTCAATCTCTTCTTTTGTGTAATCTTCTGCGCCTTCTTTTACTTCACCATCTTCAATTACAAGTGGTTTTTTACCATCTTTTTTGATAATAATTTTCGATTTTGATTGTCCAAAAGATTGTCCGTCGGGAAAACTAAAGTTGAATTTTTGCGGTTGCAGACTATCATTGTCAAAATTAAAATTAAATTCTTTCATTTTGTTTCCACCAAAATTATTGAAGAAATCATTACTTGCAATCATATCGTTTCCATACGGTTCTCCAAATCCAACTTCGTCACCTTGTTTGTAAAATTTAATTGTATTTATTGGATTAAGATTGTCTAATTGAATGGAGCCTTTGTTACCATGTTTGTCAAAATATTCCATTTTTATAGCAGTAATTTCACCTTTAGAATTTCTTTTAATATTAGAATATTTAATCGTTACACCATGATCAGCAAGTGCTTTTATATCATCCTTCATTTCGCTTTCTGGAGTATTCTTATTCCAAGTCATATAAATATTGTCTTTGGAAGCATTGTCATTATTCCAAGAAAATTTGTTTCCTTGTGCAAGCAAATTGAGTTGGAATAAAAAGGTAAAAACCAATAATAAAGTCAGTTTTAAACTATTTTTTCTGAGTTGCATAACCTGTTGATTTAATTGTTGATGATTAATTTCAAATTCAAAACAAACTTAAAATTATATTTTTTTCAACAAAAATGGTTTTACAATTTTTTAACTTATTTAAGTCTTATTTATGATTTTATAAAAAATGATTTACCTTTGAAAAAATACTCCATACGATTGAAAACTTATAATAAAACTAACTTTCATAAACATACATTTTGCATTTTTAAAGAAGTGGATTATGAAGAAATTGAAAAGTTGAAATGCAATTACCAAAGTAAATCTGGTAGTAGTTATTATTTTACAAATGAAGGTGTTTATCGTTATTCAAACCATTGGGGCCGTGCAGCTAATTGTAAATGGAAACTAGAAGGAAGTTCCAAATCTCATGTTTCAAATCCTAATAGAACAAAGTTAGGTTATGCAAAATGGAGTGATTTTTATCCTGATAATGATTTTGAAAAATTATATTTTATTGATGTTGATTTTGAAAAAAAAGTAGTCAATTTTTGTCATAAACAAAGTGAAAATTATAGAAATGATAAGGTTTTAAGAACTTCGGTCGAAACCACTAAATTGATTAGACAAATAAGAACTTTGTTGGAAGAAACCGCTTGGACTAAACATTTGAATGTTGAAAATATAGAGAATGTAAGAAGAGAAATAATAGAACAATTGATAATTTCAAATCAATCATTTCAAGAAATAAGGCAAAACTATTTATAAGTCTGTCTTCTGTATTAATTATACACTTTCGTTGATTTGTTTTTTTTCTTTTTTGGACAAACGCATTATCCATACTCCAAGCAAAACACCAACTATACCTAATGTCCCCATGAAAGCCCAATTCATCTGGTAACCAAAATTGTCTATGATTTCCATCCCAATTTTGGCGCTCAAAATGTGTGCTAAACTATAACTCATCGTAAAAATAGCCATGTATCTTCCTTCATGACCTTTGGGTGCGCGACTCATGGCAAAGGAGTTTGAAAAAGGAAAGGCAAACATCTCAGCCAAGGTCATAAACAGCATCATTATGATTAAAATTCCAACCCATGCATTAATAAGCATTAGATACAAGCTAATTGCCATCATTAAGCAACCAATGGTCACAATTTTGGCTTTATCAATTTTATTTCTTTCAATATAACTCACAATTGGCATTTCTAGAAAAAAGACTAAAACACCATTCATTGTTAGCAACAAGCCTGTTTGAAATTCATTAAGATTGAACTGATCTTTATGATAAAGAGGAATAGTTGTAAATAATTGAAAGAATAGAACCCCAATAATGACGCATAAAGCTAGAAAAATCCAAAAAGGTTTATCTTTAAAAACCGATTCTCGATTTTCTTCGATTCTTTTTTGTTCTTCCAAGTCTATTGGTTTTTTCTTTTCTTTTACAAGTAACCAAAAAATTAAAATTGCCAAAATGCATGTTGAACCATCTGCCCAAAACAGACCTTGGTAACCAATCCCCAAAATTAGTAATCCTCCAAGTGCAGGACCAGCTGCAAATCCCAAGTTTATAGCTAGTCGAACCAATGTTAGAGCACGTGTTCTATTTTCTGGTTTGGCATATACATTTAATGAGACAAACATTGCTGGACGAAACATGTCGGAAATAACCATTATTATAAAAATACTTATACAAAAAGCGATGTATGATGTTACATACTGAAGCACAAAAAAGGCTATTCCACTTGTGAATAAGCTGAAAATCATTATTTTATAAAACCCAATTTTATCAGATAATTTGCCGCCTAACCATGATCCTATCATTGAGCCAACACCAAAGAAAACAAATACATTTCCAATCTGAGATTCAGAAAAATGCAAATCATCTCTTAAATATTTTGACAAAAATGGAAGCACCATTGTACCAGCTCTATTTATAAAAGTAACGAGCGTAAGAATCCAAATTTCTCTCGAAAATCCTCTAAAATTATTGATATATTTACGGAAAGCGTTTTTAAACATGGTGCTATTTACAGTTTTGCAAATGTAAAACTTATTACGTTGTGGCTTTATAACTTTTATAACTATTTTTGTAAAAAAATATAGCATGAAAAAACTTTTTTTATTGGTCAATATTCTTTTTCATTTTATAATAAGTGCTCAAGAAAAGTGGAGTTCTAACTCGGTCGTTGAATTTCAAACCCAAATGAACACAAAATTTTCAGATTCATTAAAAAGCCCATTAACAAAGGAGGATAGAGTTGAATTTAGAGAGCTCGATTTTTTTCCAATAAATTCAAAATATGCAGTCGAAGCTCAATTTGTTAGAACTGAAAATGAAAAGATTTTTAAAATGAAAACATCAACAGCAAGGCTTCCAGAATATTTGAAATATGGAGAATTTCACTTTACAATTGATAATGTTAGGTGCAAATTGAATGTTTATCAAAATATAGATTTAATTAAAAAACCTGGGTACGAAGACTATTTATTTCTTCCATTTTCAGATTTAACGTGTGGAAAGGAAAGTTATATTGGGGGAAGGTATATCGACATAGAAATCCCAACATCAGAAACCATTATTTTAGATTTTAATAAATCATATAACCCTTATTGTGCATATAATCACAAATATTCATGCCCTATTGTCCCATTGGAAAATAACTTAACTATTGAAATTAAAGCTGGTGTAAAAAAGTTTCATGACTAATGCAATTTATTAATCTTCATACTCACCAATTTACAAACGATTCTAGTATTTTAGAAATTGTAAATCAATATCCTTGGGAATTTGATGAAACAATTCCAGCATATTCTATTGGTATTCATCCTTGGTATATTGATGAAAATCGACTTGAAAGTGATTTAAAGCTTATTGATGAAAAACTCAAGTTAAAAGAATGTTTAGCACTCGGTGAATGTGGATTAGATAAACGAATTGAAATTCCATTAGAGATTCAAAAAGAAGTTTTTATCAAACAAATTTTAATAGCAGAAAAACATCAAAAACCATTAATTTTGCATTGTGTTGCTGCTTTCCAAGAAGTGATCCAAATTAAGAAACAATTGGGTATTAAGGTTCCAATAATAATTCACGGATTTTCCAAGCAAGGAAAACTTGCAAAACAATTGGTAGACAATGGATTTTATATTTCATTTGGTAAATATTTAATGCAAAACGAAGAGTTAAAGAGTGTTTTTTATGCCATACCCAATGATCGATTTTTTTTAGAAACAGATACAATTAAAGAATCTTTAAAAGAAGTTTATCAATTAGCAGCAGATTATAAACACATGAAACTAACTGAAATAGTAGAAACCGTAAAAAACAATTTCAATACAACATTCAAAATTAATATTCAAGATTTATAAATGGCAAAGTGGCAGGAAAGAGCAGAGCTCTTATTTAAAACAGATGGGTTGGCAAACTTAAAAAATTCAAATGTTCTTGTTGTAGGACTTGGAGGAGTTGGGTCGTTTGCAGCCGAATTTTTAGCAAGAGCAGGTGTTGGCTCAATGACTATAGTCGATGGCGACACAGTAGACATTACTAATATAAACAGACAATTACCAGCATTGCATTCTACAGTAGGTTTGCCAAAGGTTCATGTCGTTGGTGATCGATTAATGGACATAAATCCAGAGCTTAATCTAATTAGACTAGAGGAGTTTTTATCACCTGATAGAGCTTTTGAATTGGTTACGCCAGAGTTTGATTATGTGTTAGATTGCATTGATAGTCTAACACCCAAATTGAATCTACTTGTTGCTTCAAAACGCAAAAAGGTTAAAGTGATAAGTAGTATGGGGGCAGGAGGAAAATACGAAGCAAGTAAAGTGAAAGTTCGTGATATTAGCCGTACTGAATATTGCCCATTGGCAAAAAATATTAGAAAAAGATTAAAAGAATACAAGATTTCAAAAGGAGTTAAAGCTGTTTTTTCAACTGAAGTACCAGATCAATCTAGCATCAAATTGACCGATGGTAAAAATTTTAAGAAATCATTTTATGGAACCAATAGTTGGATGCCCTGTTTGTTTGGATTGCATGCAGCAGAAACAGTAATCAAGCATTTAATAAAAAAGAACAAGTAATAATAGCTTTATAAAGTGTAAAAAGTAAATAAATGAAATTAACCATTCTTGGCTGTTATGCAGCTACACCAAGAACGTTTACCAATCCAACCTCACAAGTGTTAGAGATTAGAAATCGATTATTTCTAATCGATTGTGGTGAAGGGACACAAGTACAATTGAGAAAAAATAAAATAAAATTCTCCAAAATCAACCATATATTTATATCCCATTTGCACGGAGATCATTTTTATGGATTAATTGGTCTTGTATCAACATTTATGCTATTAGGACGAACCAATGACTTGCATATTTATGGACCAAAAGGAATCAAAGAAATTATAACATTACAATTAAAGTTATCAAACTCTTGGACAACCTATGGTTTGTATTTTCATGAATTAGAATCTATAGAAAGTGAAGTAATCTATGAAGACGAAAAAGTAATTGTAAAAACAATTCCGCTGCAACATCGTGTGTATACCAATGGTTTTTTGTTTCAAGAAAAAATAAGGGATAGAAAACTCAATTTAGAGACAATTAACGAATATGGAATTGAAACCTGTTATTACCAAAAAATTAAAAATGGTAAAAACATAATTTTAGAAAATGGAGCAGAGATACAAAATGAACTATTGACTTTTGATCCTATGTCAAGCAAGCAATATGCATTTTGTTCTGACACTGCATATGATAAACGTATTATTACGATTATAAAAAATGCAGATATATTATACCATGAGTCTACTTTTCTAGATACAGAAGAAGCAC
>CAZLEU010000087.1:0-11973 GCA_964558625.1 uncultured Flavobacterium sp. | reverse complement strand
CAACCTTGTTTGGAACTGTATCCTATGCAAGAATGGAATGTTATGATGGAAAAAATCAACAAGCTCAATCGATTTGTAAAGAAAAATAACGACTTCATTCGTCGTTTTACAGCGGGTGTAAAAGTGGTTGAAATTGACAATTTAGGAAGATTATTAATTCCGAAAGATTTAACGGTATTCTCTCAAATATCTAAAGATGTTGTTTTGTCATCGGCAGTAAACATAGTTGAAATTTGGGATAAGGATTTATACGAAAAGGCAATTGATGACTCGGTTGTTGATTTTGCAGATTTAGCCGAGGATGTAATGGGGAATGTAAATGATGACAATGGAATATCATAATCCAGTTTTACTTAAAGAAACAGTAGATGGTTTGAATATAAAACCAGATGGTGTTTATGTGGATGTCACTTTTGGTGGCGGCGGGCACTCAAGAGAAATCATGAGTCGATTGGGGGCAAACGGTAAATTGTTTGGTTTTGATCAAGATTTAGATGCTTTAGGAAATACGATTAAAGATGAAAGGTTTGTTTTAATAAATGAAAATTTCAGATATATAAAGAGGTTCTTACGTTTTTATGGAATAAAGGAAGTTGATGGTATTTTGGCCGATTTGGGTGTTTCATCTCATCAATTTGATGTAGCAGAAAGAGGTTTTTCAACTCGTTTTGAAGCAGGTTTGGATATGCGAATGAATCAAAACAGCGAGTTGAGTGCATATAATGTTGTAAATGAATATGATGAGGCGAATTTAAGACGTGTTTTTTTGGATTATGGCGAATTGAAAAATGCACCAGCAATCGCAAGAACAATTCTTGAAGCAAGAGAAGATGGGCCAATCAAAACAACCGATGATTTAAAATTTGTTCTAGGTCGTTTTTTGCCAGCGCACATTAGTAATAAGGTTTTGGCACAAATGTATCAGGCAATTCGAATTGAGGTAAATCAAGAGATGGATGTTTTGCAAGAATTTTTGACACAATCATTAGAAATTTTAAAGCCAGAAGGAAGGTTAAGTGTAATATCTTATCATTCGTTGGAAGATAGGTTGGTAAAACGATTTATGAAAAATGGATTGTTTGAAGGTGAGCCAGAGCGCGATTTTTATGGAAATTTTTCTGTTCCGTTTAAGTTGGTTGGAAAACTAATAGTTCCTTCAAATGATGAAATAAAACTTAATAATAGGGCCAGAAGTGCTAAGTTGAGAATAGCAGAAAAGAAATAAATTTCAATTTTCGATAAGTAAGTACATAAAACAGAAAATAAAAGATGAAAAGTGGAATATACGATATACTAAAAGCAAGGTTTCTTATTAACGAAGAGGCTAATGCTGCCAAAAATTGGAGGTTTATTGTATTTATCATTTTTCTGGCAATAATAATGATTGCAAATACGCAGCGATATGAACAAAAAGTATTCAAAATTGTATCGTTAACAAATGAAGTAAAAGAATTGCGATCAAAGTTTGTTGACAAGCGTTCACAATTAATGAAGTTAAAAATGGAATCGACAGTTTCACAAAAAATGGAAGCAAAACAAATTTTTCCGGCTTCGGTTCCGCCAGTAAAAATAAAAGTAGCTAAAGAAGAAGAAAAAAGTTTTTTTGATAAAATATGGCATTAGAAGATAAACATATTTCCTATCGTATTTACCTAGTGGCTTTTGTCATTTTTTTGATGGCGATTGCGGTTACAGTAAAACTCACTAATATACAGTGGGTAGAAGGCGATTATTATCGAAAATTGGCGCAAGAGCGAACCGTAAAAAGAGTGCCAATTCCTGCCAATAAAGGGAATATTTATTCGGCAGATGGAAGTTTGTTGGCAACATCTATTCCTAATTATATAATTCGTTTTGATGCGTTGGCTCCAAAAGCAGAAGTTTTTGAAAAAAATGTAAAAGCACTTTCCGATTCACTGTCAAAGTTAACAGGTAAGCCTTCTAGTGAATACCAAGCAGAGTTTAGAAAAGCTAGAGCTAGTAAAAACAGATATTTGTTGGTTGTAAAAGATTTGAGTTTTACCAAATATATGAAAGTAAAAAAGTTCCCATTGTTTGAATTAGGAGCTTTTAAAGGTGGAATCATAGTTGAACAAGAGACAGTAAGAGAACATCCTATTGGAAAAATTGCTGAAAGAACCATTGGTTATGAAAGAGTGGATCCAAAAACTGGTGTTTTAACGGGTAAAGGAATTGAATGGGCTTTCAGGAAATACATTAACGGTAAAGATGGAGAAATCCTGAAACAAAAAATTGCAAAAGGTCAATGGAAACCTATTCGTGATGTGAACGAATTAGAGCCACAAGATGGATATGATATTATCTCAACAATAGATGTGTATATACAAGATATTGCTCATCATGCACTGCTTAAACAACTTCAGCTTTACAATGCTCATCATGGATGTGTGGTTGTAATGGAGACCAAAACAGGACAAGTAAAAGCAATATCTAATTTAGGAAGAGCATCAGATGGTTCTTATTATGAAACAGAAAATTATGCTGTAGCCGAATCGCATGAGCCAGGCTCGACCTATAAGTTAGCCGATTTGATAGCATTATTAGAAGATAAAAAAGTTGACACAAGTCAAGTTTACAATAGTTTTGGAGGTACCATAGTGTACTCGGGAAAAAAAGTACGCGATGCACATGATGGTGGGTACGGAAAAATCTCTTTGGCCCGCGGTTTTGAACTTTCATCCAATACGGTTATGGTTCAAGCTGTTTATGAAAATTACAAATCAAATCCGTCACAATTTGTTAATCACCTTGTTAATTTTGGATTGACCAAACCTCTTGGATTACAACTCAAAGGAGAAGGTATCCCGTATGTGCCAAGTCCAAAAGATAGAGCGTGGAGTAATATTTCTCTTCCATGGATGGCATTTGGATATGGAGTTTCGTTAACACCACTACAGACATTATCTTTTTATAATGCCGTTGCCAATAATGGGATGATGGTTCGCCCACAATTTGTTTCAGAAATAAAAGAGTGGAATAAAACCATCAAAAAATATGATACCGAAATTATCAATCCTAAAATATGTTCGCAAGAAACTATTGATAAAGTGAAAGCAGTTTTAGAAAACGTTGTGAAAAGAGGAACAGGGTCCAAGTTGTATTCAAAAGATTTTTCAATGGCAGGAAAAACAGGGACAGCGCAAGCAAATTATGGTTCCAATGGAGGTGCAGATAAGCACTATATATCTTCGTTTGTAGGCTATTTTCCAGCAGATTTCCCTAAGTATTCATGTATTGTGGTAGTCCACGAGCCAGACACTTCTTTGAATAATTATTATGGAGCTGATGTAGCTGGGCCTGTTTTTAAAAGAATTGCACAAAAAATATTTACCGATTCACCATCAACGAATGAAATTAAAAATCTAAACAAGAAAAACGGAAAACAAGAAATCAATTACGCCGATTATTCTGTAAAGATTTCAAAAACACAAGAAAACAAAAAAACGGTACCTAACCTAAAAGGAATGTCGGGAATGGATGCCGTGGCAATCCTTGGAAATATGGGGGTAAAAGTTAAAATAAAAGGAATTGGTAAGGTAAAATCTCAATCAGTCCAACCAGGTGAACCTTTAACTAGAAACACGACAATAGTATTAGAATTATCATAGTCTCAAAACTGTCTCTCTAAAAGAGAAGAGAAAATAGAAAGAAATGAAATTGTTAAAAGACATATTATATAGAGTAGCTATTGAAGCCGTAAATGGCTCAACAGAAATTCCTGTGAATAAAATCGAATTCGACTCGAGAAAGATTCAGGATAACGATGTCTTTGTTGCTATTCGAGGAACGGTTTCTAATGGTCATGATTTTATTGAAAAAGCCATCAATCTTGGTGCGACAACCATTGTTTGCGATACATTTCCAAACATTATTGTCACTGGAATAACCTATGTAAAAGTGAAAGATACAAACGCAGCTTTGGCTTTTATAGCAACTAATTTCTATGATAACCCATCGGCTAAATTAAAGTTAGTCGGAATTACAGGGACCAACGGTAAAACAACAGTTGCGTCTTTATTGTACCAATTATTTAAAAAAGCAGGTTACAAAGTAGGGTTGCTATCTACAGTGAAAATAATGGTTGATGATGTTGAGTATAAAGCAACTCATACAACACCAGATTCGTTGACAATCAATTATTATTTAAATCAAATGATTGAGGCTGGTTGCGATTATTGTTTTATGGAAGTGAGTTCTCATGGTGTTCATCAAAAACGTACTGAAGGATTGCATTTTACAGGTGGCGTTTTTACCAATTTATCACACGATCATTTAGATTACCATCCAACTTTTGCAGAATATAGAGATGTAAAAAAACAGTTTTTTGATAGTTTACCTAAAACAGCTTTTGCATTAACCAATATCGATGACAAAAACGGTTTGGTAATGCTTCAAAACACTAGTGCCAAAAAGCAAACTTATGCACTAAAATCGTATGCCGATTATAAAGCACAAATATTAGAAAATCAATTGTCTGGTTTGTTATTAAAAATTAATGATAACGAAGTTTGGGTTAGACTTATAGGAACTTTTAATGCTTATAATTTAGTAGCAATTTATGGAACAGCTGTTCAATTAGGATTAGAAAATTTCGAAGTATTAAGATTGCTGTCTGAGTTGGAAAGTGTTTCTGGTCGTTTTCAGTTTATTGTTTCAAACGAAAAGATAACGGCAATTGTTGATTATGCTCATACACCAGATGCTCTAGAAAATGTTTTGAAAACCATAAATGATATTCGAACCAAGAACGAACAATTGATTACAATAGTAGGTTGTGGTGGCGATAGAGATAAAACAAAACGCCCAGTAATGGCAAATATCGCATCTACAATGAGCGATAAAATTATTATTACATCTGATAATCCAAGAACGGAAGACCCAAAGGCAATTATAGCCGAAATGGAAGCAGGAGTTGAACCTCAAAATTATAAAAAATCGCTTTCTATTGAAGATAGAAAACAAGCTATAAAAACGGCATGTCAGCTAGCCAACCCGAACGATATCATTTTGATTGCTGGAAAAGGACATGAAACTTATCAAGAAATTCAAGGCGTTCGTCACGATTTTGATGATATGAAAATTGTAAAAGAAATTTTAGAACAACTAAACAAATAACCAGATATGCTGTACTATTTATTTGAATATTTAGATAAAACATTTGACCTTCCAGGTGCTGGAGTGTTTCAATATATTACGTTTCGCTCTGCTATGGCGCTAATCCTTTCATTGATGCTTTCTACTATTTATGGTAAAAAAGTAATCACTTTTTTGAGAAATCAACAAGTTGGAGAAACAGTAAGAGAGCTTGGTCTAGAAGGACAAACACAAAAGGCAGGAACGCCAACAATGGGAGGGCTTATCATTATTTTTGCAACTTTAATTCCAGTTATGCTTTTTACCAAATTGGATAACATTTATATCATCTTGCTAATTGTCACAACACTTTGGATGGGAACTATCGGTTTTATTGATGATTATATTAAAATATTCAAAAAAGACAAACAAGGGTTAAAAGGTATTTTCAAAGTTATAGGTCAAGTCGGATTGGGGTTAATTGTTGGTTCAGTTTTATATTTTCATCCTGGAGTTACAATAAGAGAAAAGTTAACTAGACCAATTACTTTTAATCAAACAGAAAATGTGATTGCGCCAGTTGCAAAAGATATAAAATCGACTACAACGTCAATTCCTTTTACAAAAAACAACGAACTTGATTATGCCCAAATATTAAAACCGTTTACAGACGATTATGAAAACTGGGCATGGCTGGTTTTTATTCCAATTGTAATTTTTATTATTACAGCGGTTTCTAATGGAGCCAATCTGACAGATGGAATAGACGGATTAGCAGCTGGGACTTCAGCTATATCTGTGCTCGCTCTAGGTATTTTTACTTTCGTTTCTGGTAACTTGATTTTGTCGAGCTATCTCAATATAATGTTTATACCCAATTCAGGAGAAATGACCGTGTTTATAGCTGCATTTGTTGGGTCATTAATTGGTTTTCTTTGGTATAATTCCTATCCGGCATCTGTGTTTATGGGTGATACAGGAAGTTTGACTATTGGTGGTATTATAGCTGTATTAGCCATTTCAGTTAGAAAAGAAATGTTGTTGCCTCTTTTTTGCGCTATTTTCTTTGCCGAAAGTGCTTCTGTAATTATTCAGGTAACGTATTTCAAATACACTAAGAAACGTTTTGGTGAAGGAAGAAGAATTTTTCTCATGTCGCCATTACATCATCATTACCAGAAAAAAGGATATCATGAAAGTAAAATTGTAACCCGTTTTTGGGTAGTAACCATATTATTTACAATTGTTTCTATAGTAACATTAAAATTGAGATAATGAAAAGGTTAGTAGTGCTTGGAGGTGGAGAAAGTGGAGTAGGAACAGCCATTTTAGGAAAGAAAAAAGGATATGATGTTTTTGTATCTGATTTCGGAAAAATAAAAGAAAAGTACAGACAAGTTCTTATAGATAATGAAATAAAATGGGAAGACGAACAGCATACAGAATCATTAATTCTAAATGCAGATGTGGTCATGAAAAGTCCTGGTATTCCTGATAAAGTACCAATTGTAAAAAAATTACGGGAAAAGAGAATACTCGTAATTTCAGAAATTGAGTTTGCATCTGAGTTTACAAATGCGATTACCATCGGAATAACAGGAAGTAATGGAAAGACCACTACAACAATGTTAACATATCATCTGCTAAAAGAAGGTGGATTAAACGTTGGTTTAGGCGGTAATATTGGAAAAAGCTTTGCTTGGCAAGTAGCAGAAGAAAATTACGACTACTATGTTTTAGAATTAAGTAGTTTTCAGTTGGATGGTATAGTAAACTACAAACCACATATTGCGATTTTAACAAACATAAGTCCTGACCATTTAGATAGATATGATTACAAATATGAAAATTATATAGAATCAAAATTTAGAATAACATTAAACCAAACGGAAGAGGATTATCTTATTTACGACGCAGAAGATGAGGCAATCAACAATTGGTTAACAAACAACAAAACAAAAGCACAACTTATTCCTTTTTCAATTACCAAACAGGTTGAAAACGGAGCATTTATAAAAAACAATACTATGGAAATCAACATTAATCAAGAAGAGTTTTTAATGGAAACAGCCCAAATAGCACTTGAGGGTAAGCACAACATGAAAAATGCAATGGCAGCAACATCTGTTGCACAGTTAATGCGCATTAGAAAACAGACTATTAGAGAAAGTTTATCTAATTTTCAAGGAGTAGAACACCGATTAGAAAAAGTGCTTAAAATTCAAAATGTGCAATATATAAATGATAGTAAAGCTACTAATGTAAATGCCACATTCTTCGCTTTAGATAGTATGACTACACCAACTGTTTGGATTGTTGGAGGTGTTGATAAAGGAAATGATTATACCGAATTAATGGCTTTAGTTCACGAAAAAGTAAAAGCAATTATTTGCCTTGGTGTTGATAACAAGAAAATAATTGATGCATTCGGAAATGTAGTTGATGTTATGATTGAAGTTTCAAGTATGAGTGACGCAGTAAAAATGAGTCAAAGACTTGCAGAAAAAGGCGATACAGTTTTACTATCACCTGCATGCGCAAGTTTCGATTTATTCGAAAATTACGAAGATAGAGGAAGACAATTTAAACAAGCAGTTAAAAATCTTTAAAAAATGTTTCAAATTTCAAGCTACGTAACTTGAAATCTGAAACTTGAAGCAACAAAAAAATGAAAGAGCTAGTAAACAGATTAAAAGGAGATAAAGGCATATGGTCATTCGTGGCTTTGCTTGGCTTATTTTCATTTATGCCTGTTTTTAGTGCGAGTAGTAACTTAGCTTACATTGGTCTCGGAACGGGAAATACATTAGGGTATTTGGCTAAACATTTAGTTCATATTTCTATTGGTTTCTTGATGATTTACTGGGTTCATAAAGTGCCTTATCATTATTTTAGAGCTATCTCCTTGATTGGATTGCCTTTTGTATGGGTATTATTAGCCTACACATTAATAAAAGGAACCGTTATTGCTGGAGCCAATGCAAGCCGATGGATTCAAGTGCCATTTATTGGAGTTTCGTTTCAAACCTCTACTTTGGCATTTATTGTTTTGATGGTTTTTGTGGCACGTTATTTATCTAAGAAAAGAGATGTTGCCATACGTTTTCAAAATTCTTTATGGGAATTATGGACACCCGTTTTTGTAACATTGATGTTCATCTTACCTGCCAATTTTTCGACAGCCGCTTTGATGTTTTCAATGGTGATGATGTTAGTTTTTGTAGGGAAATATCCAATTAAATATATTGGATTTATTTTAGGAATGGGTGTAGCAGCATTAATGATTTTTGTTTTGTTGAGTAAAGCATTTCCAGACAATAAACTTTTTAGTAGAGTAGGAACTTGGGAAAGTAGATTTGAAAACTTCACAACCGATAAACCAGGTGAAGATGATTATCAAATTGAAAAAGCCAAAATAGCAATAGCATCTGGAGGAATCCAAGGTGTCGGACCTGGGAAAAGTGTTCAGAAGAACTTTCTACCTCAATCCTCTTCCGATTTTATTTACGCTATTATCGTAGAAGAGTATGGTTTAATTGGAGGAATAGCGATTTTAGTATTGTATTTATTACTATTCGTTAGGTTCGTAATTGCATCTCACAAAGCCAACACAATGTTTGGGAAATTAGTTGTTGTAGGACTCGGATTTCCTATCATTTTTCAAGCGCTTATCAATATGGCAGTTGCTGTCGAATTGCTACCTGTAACAGGACAAACATTACCCTTGATAAGTAGTGGAGGAAGTTCTATATGGATGACATGTATCGCACTCGGAATTATTATAAGTGTGACTAAAAAGGATGAAGAAATTGCCGAAGAAAAAGCAGAAAAAGATAGAAGAGAAGAAACATTACGTCGAATGATTGATGAGCAAATTGCAAAAGAAGAAAGAGCAGAAGCTCAATTACTAGAAGATTTTTCAATTGAAGATAAAGCAGAAAATCCAATGAATGCAGTTTTAAATAAATAAACAGTGTTGAGCTAAAAAAGATAAACGAAATTTAATTTTTAGAATTCGTTTAAAAATATAAAAAATGAGAAACTATAAATTCATATTAAGTGGCGGCGGAACAGGAGGACATATCTATCCTGCGATTGCGATTGCGAATGAATTAAAAACTCGTTTTCCAAATGCAGAAATTCTTTTTGTAGGAGCACAAGACAAAATGGAAATGCAAAAAGTACCACAAGCAGGCTACAAGATTGAAGGCCTTTGGATTGCTGGTTTACAAAGGAAATTGACATTGCAAAATGCACTATTTCCGTTCAAATTAATGAGCAGTTTATGGAAATCTAGAAAGATTATTAGAAATTTCAAACCAGATGCTGTTATAGGAACTGGTGGTTTCGCAAGTGGGCCATTATTACAAGCAGCCAATAGTTTCAATATTCCAACAGTAATTCAAGAACAAAATTCGTATCCAGGCATTACCAACAAATTGTTGAGCAAAAAAGCCAATGCCATTTGTGTGGCTTATGAAAAATTAGAACGATTTTTTCCAAAGGATAAAATTGTTTTCACTGGTAATCCAGTACGTAAAGATCTAGTTGATGTAAATTCTAAACGACAAGAAGGAATTGAGTATTTTAAATTAGGTCCAAACAAAAAAACACTTTTAGTTCTCGGAGGAAGTCTTGGTGCCAGAAGAGTCAATCAATTAATTGAAAAAGAATTAGACTTTTTGCTCAAAAATGGAATTCAAATTTTCTGGCAATGTGGAAAATTGTATTTTGAAGAATATAAAAAATACAATGACAAACAAAACGTGCAGGTTGTGTCATTTATAGATAGAATGGATTTGATTTATGCCGCTGCCGATTTTGTGATTTCGCGTGCTGGAGCATCATCGGTTTCAGAATTATGTTTGGTTGGAAAACCGACCATTTTTATTCCGTCACCCAATGTAGCCGAAGATCATCAAACCAAAAATGCAAAAGCAATTGTAGATAAAAAAGGAGCGATTCTCCTAAAAGAAAATGAATTGGATTCAATGTTTGAAACAACCTTTTCAGATTTAATTTCGAATGAAAATCTGCAAAAAGAGTTAGGACAAAACATTAAAACATTAGCAAAACCAAATGCAACAAAAGATATAGTTGAAGAGATAACAAAACTAATACAATAACAATGTCAATGAATATGACAATTTCAATAGTAGAATTTGAAATTGATATTGAAGTTGAATTTTGAAATTTTAAAATGAATTTAAACCAAATACATAACGTCTATTTCATAGGAATTGGAGGCATCGGAATGAGTGCTTTGGCTCGTTATTTTCAAAACATTGGAAAAAATGTTTCGGGTTACGACAAAACACCAACCATGCTAACCAATGAACTAATTGCTGGCGGTATGAAAATTCATTTTGAAGATAAAATAAGCTTAATTCCAACCGATTATTACCCCGAAAATACGTTGGTAATAGTAACTCCAGCCGTTCCAACTTCACATTCGGAGTGGAATTATTTCATAGAAAGAGAATTTACAATAAAAAAACGAGCAGAAGTTCTCGGAATTATAACCAAAGATACTTTCTGTTTTGCAGTAGCTGGAACTCATGGCAAAACCACAACATCAAGTATACTTGGACATATTTTATATGAAAGTGGTGAAGATGTAACGGCGTTTTTAGGCGGAATTGTAGAAAACTACCATTCCAATTTGATTGGAAGCGGAAAAACGATCACAGTTGTCGAAGCCGATGAATTTGATAGATCGTTTCTTCACTTGCATCCTGATATTGCTTGCGTAACTTCTATGGACGCAGACCATCTTGATATTTATGGTGATAAAAATGCAATTGAAGATTCGTTTAGAGAATTCGCCGATAAAGTAGCTAATAAAACAAAATTATTTGTTCCAAAAGGTTTAGCACTGGAAGGTTTGACAATTGCAATAAATGATGAAGCAACTTTCAAAGCCTATAACATCAGAATTGAAAATAGTAGTTATGTTTTTGATGTGCAAACTCCATCAGAAATTATTCAAAATATAGCGTTCGGGTTGCCTGGACATCATAATTTAATGAATGCTTTAATGGCTTTAGCGATGGCTAAAACATACGGTTCCCCAACCGAATCCATTGCTAAGGCTCTAGCATCATTTAAAGGAGTACAACGTCGATTTTCGTATCAAATAAAATCGGATGATCTCGTTTACATCGACGATTATGCACACCATCCAACCGAAATAAATGCTGTACATCAAGCAGTACGCGAATTATATCCAAACCAAAAAGTCTTGGCTATTTTTCAACCGCACTTATTTAGTAGAACAAAAGATTTTGCCGATGATTTTGCCAAAAGCTTATCGCAATTCGACGAAATTTTGTTGTTAGATATTTATCCAGCACGTGAGTTGCCAATGGAAGGAATAACATCAACTTGGTTGCTTTCTAAAATAGAGAATGTTAACAAACGTTTAATCTCTAAAGATGATTTGATTCCAGCCATTTTAAAAAATGATGCAACGGTAATTGTAACTATTGGAGCTGGTGATATTGGTGAGTTAGTGCCGTCAATTAAAAAAGCATTGTCATGAAAAAGCACTTTAATTGGACAAATGTTAGAATCGTGTTACTTCTTGGAGTAATGGTGTTTTTGTATGCCTTTACTTCATACAGAAATAGCAATCGAAATTTGACCAAATCCGAAGTGGTTTTTGTCGATGAAAATGGAGCTTTTATCGAGCAGGAAACGGTTAATAAATTGTTAATAGAAAATAATACAGATGTAAAAAGCATCAAAAAAGTCGAAGTAAATTTGAACAAATTGGAAAAATCTGTTGACAGTAATCCTATGGTTGAAAAATCAGAGGTTTATCTGAGTATAGATGGTGTGCTTAAAGCAAAGGTTAAACAAAAAAATCCTATTGCAAGA
>CAZLEU010000086.1:0-11987 GCA_964558625.1 uncultured Flavobacterium sp. | reverse complement strand
AAGAATTATTAAAAGAATGGAAAAAAAATGACTATATGCTCGATTCGGAAGTTGTGAGTTTGGAAGATGGATCTTTTTTGGTTTCTGTAAATAAGCGTGATCCATATAAGGATTTACTTTATGATTTTGCTTTCATTAAATTTGATAGTAATAGAAATGAATTATGGAGGTTTGAATTTGATAAAGACAAGAAGAAAAAGATAAATCACTCGGTGAGTATTATTTATTTTGATTTTAATGATTTGTACTTAATTGAAAAAACGACTATAAAAAAAGATATTTCTTTTAAACTTTTAAAAATCAATCTTAATAGTGGTTTAAAAGAAATCGATTTGCCTATAACAAATTATTCTGAGGTCTCTCTAAGTACTCTAAAAATAATTAATAATGGGATTTATAAAGTTTATAATAAAAAGTCTTTTGAGGACAATTTAGTTTTTGTTGGAGAATTAAAAACAGGTAGTTTATACGGATTAAATACGGGCTATTTTAGAATGCTAATTAATAAAAAAACGAATGAAGTAAGTTTTAATGATTTTAAATATACAGATGCAAAAAAGTTTATTGATATTAGTGAAAAAGGCACAATTGAGAAAGATGGATATTCTTTGATATTGAAAGACATTTTCTTTTATAAAAATGCTAGTATTGGTTTGATGTTTGAAAAAATGAAAGCTGGAGTTTCCGTAATGGGATTTGGTGGAAAAGTGAAAGCCACAGACTTAGTTTATTTTGAAACGAATGAAAAATTCGAAGTTCAACAAGTTAAAACATTTGCAAAGGATAAGTCTTTAGGTTTTTTTAACTCGGATTATTTATTCTCTCAATATATTAATAATGGGAATGATGTTGCCTTTTTTTATCGTGATTATCAAAAAGATGAAGATGGAGATAAAAACTGGAATCTTTTTATAAACACAATAAAAAATGGGGTTTTTTCTCAAGAAAAGATTAAAATTTCATCCAAAGAAAATTCAATATTTCCTTATGTTGCAAAAGAGGGGTACATTTTATTAAGAGAATATAATAAAAAAGCTGAATACAATGGAATTCGACTTGAAAAGTTAAATTATTAATTTTCTTTTACAGTATAATAGTCAGCAATTTTTTTTATTTCATCGAGTTTTAGATTCCACATGAAACTAAGAAATTGCTGATAACTTTCAGATTGTTCTTTTGGGACAAGTCTTTCTAAATACCGATTTAAAGTATAGTTTTTTCTTGCGTCATAAATTTTAAGGAATGATTTGCCAATCCATTCTTTAAAAAACGAATCGTTTTTTTCTTCTCTTTCAAGGTATAGTAAACCTACATATATTGAAAGTCCGTATTGTTCATCAAAATAAAGATTAGGAATAGTTTCCATATAAGCAATATTACTTATTTTACTATACAATTCTTTGTTTGAGTTTGATGATTTTACTTCTTGATTTACTTCTGAAAAAAGGTTTTTGATTTTTTCAATTCGGTCTGAAATTTCTGGATGTGAAGAAATTGAGTCGGCATTTATTTTTTCAGACAATTTAGAATAATCATAACTTGAAAAATCTTCTTTTAATAACCATTCTTCTTTAAATTTTTGTTCAGGCAAATCAAAATATTTTTTATAAACCTTTTGTTCTAAACCAATAGGCTTAATGGAGTCATATTCTTGCATGAATTTTAATGCCTCAATAAATTCACTTTTAGAATATTTTGTTTTTCGATAAAAAACATAACCTAATGAATCCGATTGAAATTCGTGTTTTTTTGCTTGCTCGCCACTTTCATATAATCGTTCTTTAAAAATAGCCAACGCTTTGTCGCTTATATTATATTTCTCTTTTTTTAATGATGATAGCTTTTCTTTACTGATTTTATTGTTTTGGAAATCTTTTTCTTGTTTTTTTAAACTATGTTCTAAAACTTTATGAGCAATTTCATGAGATAAAACTCCAGCAAGTTGGTCTTCATTATCTAACCAGTAAAAGAGTCCAATATTTATTACAAATGTTCCATCAACAATACAATAGGCATTTAGTGAATGACTTTTTGATATAAGAATCTTGAAATTGTACTTTGATAGTTCGGGATTAGCATTTTTTATTTCATCTAATATTTTATACACGTAATCTGTAATCTCATCTTCAAAAATGAAACTTCCTTTTTTTATTTCAGTGCTAAAATCTTTTGAAAAATCAAGATAATTATTGATAATATATTTGGATGTTTTAGAATCGTATTTAGATTTAATATCTTTTACAAATAACTCATTACGTATTGCAAATTCTTTAACAAACAAATCTCTTTTTTCATGTTTTGTTGTATCTATTGGTATATATTTTTGAGAAAAAAGTCTATTTGGAGTAATAAAAGAAAACAATATGCAACTAAATAATAATAGAGATTTATATGTCATAAGAGAAGCTAAATTTATATTTTTACATTTCCAAAAATAACACTTTTTTATGACTTACGAAGGCGTACTTACCAAAATGCAAACAGAATATGCTAATCCAATTCAATATTATTTGGTTTTTTCAACTAGCTTTCTTCATTTGAATCAGTTATTGGATAAATCGTTGGAAATAAACTTTGTTGGTTATCAATGTTTGAATTGTGGTAAAAAGAAGAAAATTTTTCGTCAAGGATTTTGTTACGATTGTTTTATGAGTAGCGCTGCGGCTGGCGATTGGATAATGAAACCCGAACTTTCAACAGCGCATTTGGATATAGAAGACAGAGATTTAGAGTACGAACGCAAAGTACAGTTGCAACCACACATTGTCTATTTGGCATTGTCTAGCGAAATAAAAGTAGGGGTGACGCGTAAAACACAAGTGCCAACTCGATGGATTGATCAGGGTGCCGTGCAAGCTATTCCGATTGTGGAAGTTCCTAATCGTTATTTGGCTGGAATTACCGAAGTTGCGCTGAAAAATTTGTATGCCGACAAAACCAATTGGCAAAAAATGCTAAAAAATGAAGTTCCAGCAGTCGATTTGACTAAAGAAAGAGCCAGTTTGAACTATTTAATTCCCAAAGAAGTTCAGGAATATTTTCATCCAGAAAAAGAGGATTTATACGATTTGCATTTCCCAGTTTTAGAATATCCCAAAAAAGTAACAAGTTTGAGTTTAGATAAATCACCTAATTTTACAGGAAAACTAAAAGGAATAAAAGGACAATACCTAATTTTTGAAGACGGAACAGTTTTTAATATCCGAACGTTTGAAGGTTATGTGGTGAAGATTTCGTTATAATTTAATATTATGAACTTGCTTCTTTAGCTGGTGTGAGCTTCTTTTACTTGATTTTATAATCAATTAGGTATTTAGATTTTTGATTATTTTCATATATATTCTTAAAATAATCTTTGTCTTTGATTCTAATATATAAATCATTTTCACCCAAATAATTATCTGTTACTTTGTAAGTTAAAATTGAATCATTTTTCAGTTTTATAATCAGCCAATATCTTGGACCAGCTTTTCTTAACTCTGCATGATTTGTTTCATTAATTAAATCGGTCAGTTTTTTAATTTCATTACTTTTTAATTTTACAGAAATTGAATCAGAAATTTTTTTTTAATTTCTACAATTTCTATTTCGTTGAAATCAATTTTAGATAAAGAATTTTTCGATTTGATATTTTCATTTTTGCAAGCAATAAGAAATAAAATAATAATTGAAATTAGAAGGATTTTAGCTTTCATTGTATAATTAAGATGCTAAAGTGTTGATGGTCGAGTTAGAATTTTGTGTTTATTTAATTTTTTTAGTACTCGAAAGTGCAATTCTCAGGTTCGGACAATTTTTGTTTTCTCTTGCATGGATTAAAGTATCGTTTCTAAGGTAGAATTTTTCTTGATTGAAAAAAACATAACTTTCCTCTCCAATTGGTTTACAATTTTCGATGGTTTTATTGTTTTCTTGCATTTTTTCAATTTCTTCATTTGTAAAACAGATAGGTCCAAAGTTTTCTTTCCAATAGCATTTGACTGTTTTAGAACTAGTTAAAATTAAAGTATCTTCTTTGATTTTCCAAAAGCCTTTAGAAAAAAAACTTGAAGTACAAGCTCCACCTAAATAGTCAAAAGTTTTATTTTCATTAATTATTAATTTTGATTCAAAAGGAACCATTCTAACAGTGTCAAACCAAGTCTTTACAAAATCTGATTTTTTATTAATTTTAGGTTTGTCATTTTTACAACTTATAAAAACTGTAAGTATAATAATTGAGAATAGTTTGACTCTCATTTTTTTAGAAGATTTTAAAAATTAATATTAGATAGCCGCTTTATACAACAACTTAACTTTTATTATTTCTTCTTATTAAACAATCCATTCAACAATTCGCCAGCTTTTTTGGTGGCTTCATCTTTTACTTTATCTTTCACTTCTTGTTTGGTTGTTGGAATAACAGTTTTGCTGGTATCACCTGGTTTTTTGATGTTTTTATCAATTAGCGAACCCAATTTTGTTGTGCCTTCTTTTACCAATTTGTCTTTTTGTTGTTTCACTAAATTGGTTACTAATGTCGTAGTTGCGGCTTTAACATCAGTCGTCACTTTTGGGTTAGAGAAAGTTCCATTCAAAATGGCATTTACGGGAATATTGTCTAGTTTTTTTGCATCGGCAGGTGTTAGTTTTGCTATCAATGCGTTTACTTCGTTTCCTAAATATTTGGCTGGTACATCAAATTTTAAATCGTATTTCATGTTTTGGTCAAAACCGTGACTTCCACCAACATTAACCTTGATATCTTGGTATTTAATGTCAAAAGGTTTGATGTTTACTTTCCCATCTTTGAACGTTAATGCTGTTTTTAAATCTTTCAAATTCAATTTGCTCAAATCAACAAAATTCAAATTAGAATCTAAGGTAGAAAGCAGTTTAGAATTGCTAGAATTAACCGAACCACCTAATAATTGACCTAATAAATCACCAGAAAGTGTTTTTAAATCGGGTGTCATTTCTTTAGCATCTAAATTTCCTGATAGACTAATGGTTGAGTTCAATTTTCCATTAATAACATCGGCAATTGGTGCAATTTTTTTCAACATATCCAACTGTGTAAACGTGGATGGAATATCTACTTTGTTCAAGTTCAATTTCATGTTGAAAGTTGGCGTTTTTTGTTTGGTCGAAACCATTCCGTTCATGCCAATTTGACCACCAAAAATATCCGAATTCACATTCTGTAATGTTACTGCTTGGTCTTTTATAATGAGTTTTCCTGAGACATTTTTCAGGGTCAAATTATCATACAAAACCGTATTTGCTTTTGCTGTCAACGAACAATCTAAAAACGCTGGAATTTTTACAGGTTCAGATGCCGCTTTGGTTTCTGTTTTTGTTGGTTCGGCTGTGGTCATAAAATCGGCAACGGCAATCTGATTAGAAACCATATTGAAATTTCCTTGTAAATTCTGATTTCTAAACATAAACCCGTAGAAGTTTTCTAAAACACCAGTCAAGTTCATATCGCTTTTTCCAGTCGTAGCCTTAAATTCTTGCAAATTAACTCTACTTGGATTAAATTGAACAATAGCATTGTTGATGGTCAAATTTTTTCCTTTTTCAAGAGAATATTTAAAGCCTGAAAGTTGCATAGTTCCAGCATTATTGATGTTTTGATACTGACTGGTTTCAACCGATTTCATGTCGAATTTGGTAGTAACATCGGCTTTCAAAACGCCAGAAAGAGGTGTGTCTAATTTTACAGGATATGCTTTTGTGAAATTTCCAAGATTGATGGTTCCTTTCAAGGCAGCGTCAACCAATGCATTAGTCGCAACATTTTTGATACTCGCTTTTGCATTGAAAACATCTTGATCGATTGAAAATGAAAGTTTGTCCAAGTTCACGTAAGTGTCATTCATTAAACCTGTTTCATTGATGATTTTGGTGTCAATTATAATATTCTGAACCGATTTTGGTAGATCAGGATATTGAAAAGAGGCATTGTTAGATGCAATGGCAATATTGAACTTTGGAACTGTTGTATCGGTCAAAGTTCCTTTAGCAAAACCCGAAACGGTAAAATCGCCCGAAGTTTTTACGTTGTCCAAACTACTAGCATAAGCAGCAGGAATCAACCCTAAGAAATTTTTGAACGATGAAGTTGGCGTTTTAAATTTCAAATCATACACTTGACCCGCTTCTACCATTTGAATATAACCGTCAAATTCTAACGGTAATTCATTGATTTTTGCTTTATTTTCTTTGAAAGTATATTTGCTTTGGTTTAAGTCAATTCCAAGAATGGCATCAAGTGATAAAGCTACATTTTTCATGTAGTTTACTTTATCCATATCAAGCGAAATTTTTGCTGTTGTTTTGGTGTTTAAGTCTAACTTTTGTGCGGCGAAATCTCCAGTTCCAGTATGATTAATGCTGTCTAGAACCATTTTGATTTTTGAAGATTCATCAAAATAGGTAAAACGCATATTTTCAACATCGTATTGACTTATTTTTAAATTCAATGGGTCACTTTGCTCAGTATCTTTTTCGTCTTTTTTATCTTTCAGCGCAATGTCAAAGTTGCCAATTCCATCTTTGTTGAAAATGATATTCACAATCGAATTTTTGGTTGATAAAGCTTCAATGTTTATAGGTTCGTCTTTGCCTTTGAATAATTCTTTAATCGACATTTTCAAATTCAATTCGCCTAAAGAAACCAATGTATCACCTTCAAATGGAGCTTTATTGATAATGACTAATTTTTCAATAGCCACGTTAGCTTGCGGAAAACTTTTGAATAAACTCAAATCGGCATCAGCAAATGAAACTTTTGCGTCTAAATTTTCATTTATGGTTTCAGCAATTTTTGCTTTTATTTCATCTTGAAAAAAGTACGGAATTGCTATTAGTGAACCAATTAATAAAACTAGCAATGCGCCAAACGATAATAAGATTTTCTTTAACATACGATTTCTTTTTTAACTGAATTATTGAAAGCAAAAACCTTGCCTTAAATATTAGACAAAATTAGTAGTTCTATGGATAATGAACAACTAACTTAATGAAAAAGCGTGACAAATATTAAAAACTTGTCACTCTTTTTGTAAAATTTAAAATAATCTTATTTTTTGATAAATCGTTTTATAGTTTTTCTTTTATCAGCCTCAATACTAAGAAAATAGATTCCAATTTTCAGGTTTGAAATGTCAACAGAAATAGTTTTGTCAATAGTTTTAACTTTCTTATATGACACAACTAATTGTCCTAGTGTATTATATATCTTAATCAGTAATATATTTTGTGGTTCTTTTAAGTCAATGTTCAAATTATTATCTGCCGGGTTAGGATACATGTCAAAAATCTCTACCAATGAAGTCGAGTTGTTTTCTAGTGAACAATCTGGAGTTGTATTATTGGTGTCAGGAGCACTTAGCGGAATTGTAGAATCTGAATAAATAATATTTAAATGACTAAAACCAAATTGTTCTGTTCTAGGATTTTCAGGTTGTCCACAACTTAAGCAATCTACTTTAAAAACAAGATTTGGATTGTTATTTGAAAAGGTCCATCTAGTAAAACCTCCAGAGAGAATGCCTGTAGAGGGTATTCCGCTTAATCCAAAGGAGAAATCACATGAGTCATTTTGAAAATCAACTAATGTTAGATTCGGACTGTTCGAGATGCTAAATTGTTCAGTAAAGAAGACACCTGATGGTATTTTTACACTTGTTAGATTTGGATTATTATTACACACAAAGGCACTTCCAGTCGTTAAACCTGTTAAATCTAACGTTGCAAAATTATTGTAAGAGATGTCTATAAATCCAATATTATGATTTAATGACATAAAATTGAGGCTGTTGATGTTGTTATAGCTTAAGTCTAGAGAAGAATCTGAACTTATTGAAACAAAAAAAGAAAGTTCAAATGAGGAAAGAAGATTATGGCTTAGATTTAAAGTTGTTAGATTGTTAAATGTGCCTAGTAAATTTAATGATGAAAGATTATTGTAGCTAAAGTCAATTTCGGAAATGGAAGAGTTTAATAGACTGAAATTAAAAGCTGAAATTGAATTGTGAGAACAATTTAAAGAATTAACATTTGTAAAAAATTGTATTCCTTCTAAATTAGTTATATTAGCATATCCTAAGTCTAGCATTCCAATACTGCTTGCTTCAGTATAGGAAAGTTCATTGTCAAAATTTTGATCGTAAAATAAAACTACTCTGTTTTTGAAATTAGGATCGGCAAAAACAATATTTTGAGCATTAGAGTAAAAATGGATAAATAAAATAAAGAATGAAAATAAAAATTTCTTCATAAACTAGCCGTTTTTGAGATTAAATATTATACAAATATAAACTTTAATCTCAAAAGCAGCTGATTTACTTTATTTCAATCTCATAAAGCATAGAAGCTTGAACGCCTTTTCGCAGTGAAAAACGTTTTATTTCTTGCATAACTTTATAATTTTCAGCACCAATTTCTTCTTTGATTAAAGCTTCTTTGGTTTGGGCAAATGGAAAACCTAATCCGCTAAGTAAATCTTTTGGATCTTTTTTATATTCAGGATAGTTGATGGTTCTATATTCTTTAACTTTTGCCAATGAAGCCGCGTATTTGAGTGCTGCGTCCATTCCGCCAATTTCGTCAACCAAACCTAGTTTTTTTGCTTCGCTTCCCGACCAAACTCTTCCTTGTGCAATAGAATCAACTTGTGCTGTTGTCATTTTTCTTCCTGCTGCAACTCTCGAAACAAAAGTAGTATAAATGTTTTCGACAGATTGTTGAGCAAAGTTTTTAAAGTTTTCATCTAATGGTACAAATGGACTATAATCGCTGGCATTTGTATGTGTTTTTACTAATTCGGAATGCAAGCCAAATTTTGCGGCAGCAACATTAAAGTTAGGTAAAACACCAAAAACACCTATCGAACCTGTAATTGTATTTTCTTCGGCAAAAATTTTATTGGCATTACAAGCAATATAATAACCGCCAGATGCGGCATAATTCCCCATAGAAACGATAACGGGTTTTACTTTTTTGGCCAATTCAATTTCTCTCCAAATTAAATCAGAAGTTAGTGCATTTCCACCTGGAGAATCTATACGCAGTACAATTGCTTTTATGCTTTCGTCTTTTCTGGCTTCTATTAGTGAACGGCGCATTGAACCTTCGCCAATAACATCTACATCGCCTTCACCACTCAAAATTTCACCTTGCGCATAAATCACCGCTATACTATTCTCAGATGAAGGTTTGGTAGCTGTTGTTGCCACATTTTGGGCATAATCTAAAATTTTTATTGTGTTGTAATCCTCGTCTTTTTCAACTTTCAAAATTTTTCTAATGTCGTCATGATAAACATCTTCGTAAGTTACTTTGTCAACTAATTTTTCAGTTTTAGCCATTGCTGGTGTTCTTGCCAAAAGCCCTTCGGCAATTTCATTTAGTTTTTCAACAGGAATTTTTCTGCTAGCCGAAATGTCTTTTACAACTGAATTCCAAACAGAATTTAATAGCGATGTGATTTGTTCTCTGTTGGCATCACTCATTTTATTTTCAAGGAAAGGTTCAACGGCACTTTTGTATTTTCCGTGGCGAATTACTTCCATCTTTATACCCGATTTATCTTGAAAATCTTTAAAAAACATTACTTCGGATGAGAGTCCTTTAAAGTCCAATTCGCCAACTGGATTTAAATAAATAGTATTGGCTACAGAATTGAGATAATATTCCTTTTGTGTAAAAGCATTTGCATATGCATAAACAAATTTACCTGATTTTTTAAAGTCTTCTAATGCATCACGTAAGGCTTTACTTTGTGCCATTCCAAGTGTTGAGGTGCTGTTAAGAATTGAAATTCCTTTGATGTTTTCATCTGTTTTTGCATTTTCAATAGCAAATATGACATCTGTTAAACCATTGTGAGAATCGGTATCATTCAAAAAAGGCATTTCTTCAAATGTAAATTTCCCCGCGTAATCGTTGGTTACTTCTGCTAAATCGAGTTCGATGACCGAATTTTCTTTAACCTCTACAACATCTGAACTGTTACCTGCAATGGCAGAAATTAGTACAAATCCAAAAAAAAGCAACATAATGAAAACAAAAATTCCAATTACCGTTGCCAAAACATTTCCTAAAAATCTCATTATTATTTTTTTACTTAATTAGTTGGCTCATTTTATAAATTGTTACAAATCTAGACAAATAAATTTATTAACAGTTAGCGCAAATATACTTCATTTCTGAAATTGTTTTAGTTAATTTGTCTTTACTTATGAACGAGCAAAATCAAATAATTTTAGGTTTAGGAAGTAATCAAGGCGATCGATTTGCAACTATCGAATTGGCTATTGAAAATATTCATAATGAGGTTGGTACAGTTGTGAAGATTTCCAGCTTGTACGAATCGCCATCTTGGGGATTTGAAAGTGCGCCTTTTTATAATTGTGCGATTTTGATTCATAGCTATTCAAATGCAGATGAAATTTTACTTAAAATTTTAGAAATTGAAAAAAAATTGGGGCGTATTCGTTCGGAAAATCAAGGTTATCAACAACGAAGTATAGATATTGATATTATTTCTTTTAATGAATTGGTAATTGAAACCGAAGATTTGGTTGTTCCACATCCTTTTTTGCAAGAACGACTATTTGTTTTATTGCCAATTCGCGATATAGATTCTAATTGGATTCATCCTATCAATAAAAAACATATTACAGAACTTATCTCAAATTTTGACGGTGAAATGAATTGTGTTTTGGTTCAAAAGATGAAATCGCCGTTGGAATCGATTCATTTAGAAAATTACAATTACATCATTATTGAAGGAAATATTGGTGCAGGAAAAACGACTTTGGTCAATAAAATAGCTGAAGATTTTAATGCTAAAACGGTTTTAGAACGATTTGCGGATAATCCATTTTTGCCAAAATTTTATGAAGATCAAAATCGGTATGCTTTCCCATTGGAAATGTCGTTTTTGGCTGATAGATACCAGCAGATTTCGGATGATTTAGCACAGTTTGATTTGTTTAAAGATTTCATTGTAGCCGATTATCATATATTCAAATCACTGCTTTTTGCCAAAGTAACATTGTCCGAAGATGAATATCGGTTGTATCGAAAACTATTTGAGATAATTTACAAAGAGATGCCTAAGCCAGATTTGTATATTTATCTATATCAAAATACTGAAAGATTACTAGAAAATATTAAAGCTCGAGGACGAAGCTACGAACAAGATATAGAAGCGGACTATCTTGAAAAAATCAATCTTGGGTATTTGGATTATATTAAAACACAAAAAGATTTGAATGTTCTGGTAATTGATATTTCGGATAAAGATTTTGTAAAAAACCAAAAGGATTACCTTTATATATTGGACGAAATTAGTCGAAGAAATAAGTGATGTCATCTTATTATTGAAAAATGTCCTTTTATTTCAGTCTTGGAATTATCGATTTTTAAAACATACCAATAATCTGTAGCGGGTAATGCTTTTTGGTTTAATTTTCCATCCCAAGTCGGGTTTGATGGTGTTAGTTTAGTTAATAGTTTTCCATATCTGTCATAAATTTTTATTTCCATAGTTGGATAATACTTTATTTGGTCTACCGTCCATGAGTCATTAAATCCGTCGTTATTTGGAGAGAAAAATTTGGGTAATAATAGAATGATAAAATCTTCTTTGTCTTCTCCACAAGATTTATTGTCTCTAACAAATGCTGTATATAAACCGCCCTGTGGAATTGAGAAAGTATTTGCGTTTTGATAGTTTATTCCGTCTATTGAAAATTCAAAATCACCAGTGTTTTCTGTTATTATGGTTGCAGTTATATCATTGATCAAGATTGTCTTGATAACGGGAATTGGATTTTCAAATAGAGTAAAATTCTTTGTTTTGGAACAACCTTCAGGTAAGGTTATCACAACCGAATAATTCAATAATCCGTTGGATAAGATTGTTTGAGTTGTTTCACCTGTAGACCATAGATAGCTACAGTTGGGTATTGCAGCATTTAGTGTTACATTTT
>CAZLEU010000085.1:0-12042 GCA_964558625.1 uncultured Flavobacterium sp. | reverse complement strand
AGAAACCAGAAAGTGGTTGATAGGAGCTGAGGTAACATCAATAGCAAGTAGTAAATCTGGAAATTTATTTCCGACATACACAATGGGAACTTATGAAAATAGTATGAAGTATAGCGTTGGGGGTTATTTCTTGCCCAACTATAATTCATTTACAAACTATTTTAATAAAGTGACATATAGAGGAGGTTTTAGATATGAAAATACAGGTTTAGTTGTAAGTAATGAATCTATAAAAGAGCAAGCGTTTTCTCTTGGATTTGGATTTCCACTTGGAGGAACATTTTCTAATCTTAATATAGGTGCCGAATTAGGAAAACGTGGAACGGCAAAAGCAAACCTTGTTCAGGAAAACTTTTTCAATATTATGATTAGTTTATCTGTAAATGACTTGTGGTTTGTTAAGAGAAAGTACGATTAACAGTATTTAATGAAAAACGGAATTAAAATAGTTTTATTTTTAACAGTATTCTTTCTAATACTTGTTTCCTGTGAAGGGAATAGTTTGAAAGATGTACAGAAAAGTAATCTTTCTGAGTTTCATCCAACTGGTGAAGCAGATGATTTTAATTTGAAATATACAGATTCAGGTAGGATAAAGTCTATTCTTATTAGCCCAAAGATGTTAGACTATGGCAATGTTGAATTTCCATTTATTGAATTTCCAAAAGGAATAAATGTTACAATGTATGATGAAAAAGGTAAAAAAACCTTTGTAAAATCCAACTATGCAATTTCATTCAAAGGTACAGATGTCATTGACTTACAAGGAAAGGTAAAAATCTATAATGAAACAGGACAGATGCTAGAAACGGAGCAATTGTATTTTGATCAAAAAAATGAATGGTTTCATACACAAAAAGTATACAAATTATCTGCGCCAAACGGTAATTCTTTTGGAGAAGGAATTGATTTTAGTAAAGACTTTAAGATTGTAAACTCGCAAAGAATAAAAGGGGAAATACAAACAAAAGAAAAATAAATTATAATGAATTATTTAAAATACACACAATACGCTTACTTGCTTTTTGGTCTTTATTTTATTTACGATGGAATAATGAAGTATACATCTGGTGAAAATTCAATTTTAAGTTTCTTGATTGCTGGATTGGCTATTTTTATGTTTTTCTTCCGAAGAAGATTCGCTAAAAAGTTTGAGGAACGAAATAAAAATCAATAAAAAAAAATTTTTCAAATAAATTTCAGCTATAGTACTATAATTATTAAATAGATAATTGTATTTTCGCAAACTGAAATAAAAAAATTAACAATAATACAATGGCAGTTTTATCAAAAATTAGAAACCGATCAGGATTACTTTTATTAGCAATTGGGTTTGCTTTATTGGCTTTCGTGGTTCAAGATTTATTTACAAAAGGTTTTAAGAGTCAATCAACTGACGTAGGAAGTATAAATGGAAAAGATATTACTTTTGACGATTTTCGTGTAAAAGTTAGTAACCTTGAAAAAAGCGGACAAGGAATGACTGCAACTCAAGCGGCAAATAGAGTTTGGGAGCAAGAAGTTTCGGTTGCATTGCTTTCTGATGAATTTGAAAAATTAGGAATAAGAGTTGGTGAAAAACACATTATGGAGATTTTCAAAAATGATCAAAACATTGGCGGAAATCCAACTTTTCAAGGTAAAGATGGAAAATTTGATATTAACAAATTCAAAGAGTTTTTTAAATCAAATCCTGAGCAAGCAGCTTTATTAAAAGATCGTGAAAAAGATGCAACTATAAATGCGAAGTATCAAATATACAATACGCTTCTAAAAGCTGGAATGTATACAACAGAAGCTGAAGGAAAGATGAGATATAAGATGGAAACAGATAAAGTTACTTTTGACTTTGTTGCAGTTCCTTATACTTCAATAAAAGATGAAACGGTAAAAGTTACAGATGCAGAAATCATAGAGTTCATCAAAAAGAATGAGAAAAAATACAAAGGTGAAGCTGGTCGCGAACTTGATTATGTTTTGATTGAAGACAAACCATCTCCAGAAGATGAGGCTGAGGTAAAGAATGAAATAAACAAATTACTTGTAGGCGGTGTTGTATACAATAAAGATACTGGAGCTAATGATACAATTGTAGGGTTTGCCAAAGCAGCTAATACAGTTGAATTCGTAAATGCAAATTCTGAAAGACCTTATGATTCTACTTATGTAGCTAAAAAAGATTTACCAGCTCAATATGCTGAGCAATTATATAATCTTCCTGTAGGTCAAGTTTTTGGACCTTATATGAATGGGAAAGATTATTGTATTACCAAAGCTATGGGGAGAAAATCGGGTGCTACAGCTAAAGCTAGTCATATCTTAATAAGTTGGGAAGGAATTGATAGAGTTCAGAAAAAAGAAAAAAGAACAAAAGAACAAGCAAAGGCTAAAGCTGAAAATTTGTTATCTCAAATACAGTCAAATCCGTCAAGTTTCTTGATGTTAGCGTTGACAAATTCTGATGATTCATCTGCACAACAAGGAGGAGATTTAGGTTATTTTTCTCCAGGACAAATGGTAAAACCGTTCAACGATTTTGTATTTAATAATCCAGTTGGAAAAATAGGATTGGTTGAGTCAGAATTTGGATTTCATATCATAAATGTTACCGATAAGCAAGATGGAGTTCGTTTGGCAACTATTGCCCAAAAAATTGAGCCTTCTGAAGCTACGGCCGACAAACTTTACACAAAAGCAGTTAAGTTTGAAATGGACGCTAACGAGAAAGATTTTGCTACCGTTGCTAAAGCTGAAAAATTGACTATAAATCCATCTGTAAAAGTAAAAGCAATGGATGAAAATTTTGGACCAATGCAAAACCAAAGACAAATCGTTCGTTGGGCATTTGATAAAGAAACTAAAATTGGCGATGTGAAAAGATTTGAAATCGCTAATGTTGGGAATGTAATTGCTAAAGTTAAAAAAGCAACTGAAGAAGGATTGATGTCTGCCGAAGATGCAAGACCAATGGTTGAAACAATTATTAAAAACAAAAAGAAAGCTGAAAAAATCAAAGCCAAAATGGCTGGGAATTCTCTAGCTACAATTGCTTCTAAAAATGCAGTTGCTGTTCAAAATGCTGTTGATATGGTTTTGCAAAATCCATCAATTCCTAACGCTGGTTATGAACCTAAAGTGGTTGGTTCTGCATTTGGTTTGGCTGCTAATAAGGTTTCTGCACCAATCGAAGGTAATATGGGAGTTTATGTAATTCAAACAAAAGGGGTTACTAAAGCACCTGTTTTAAAATCGTATGCTGATTTTACTAAGAAAGTAGCTCAACAAGCAGCAGGAAATGCTGGTAGAGTTATTCAAGCACTTAAATCGGATGCTGAAATTGAAGATAAGAGAGCTGAATTTAATTACTAAGAAGTTTTATAAGTTTTATAATAATATTAAAAAAATCCCTAGCAGAAGTGTTAGGGATTTTTTACTATAGGATCATTTCTCGATAAGGTATCACAATTTTATAGCCTTTTTTATTAAAGTAATTCGTTGGGTTTTCTTTTGAGAATACCAGAACAAAATCTCCTCCCCACGCACCAAGACTTTTAATTATGCCACTAAAATCTTCAAACAACGCTTCTTGAACAGTTTGTTGTTCTAAAACATTACTCATTTCTATTTCATGTTGTTGTAATGCTATTGCAAACTCTTTTGCTTCGGTTGCGTGAACAATTTTATCTGTTATTAAATCAATTTTTTGTATTGTCTTGCCAATGTCACCTTGTTTGTCTAAATAAGACGCTATAGCCGATTTACTACTTTGCTTTTTGTTTAGATAAACAAAATAAATTTTATCGGAAAACGTTGGTTCAAAATTGATTTTTTTTATAACTGGTTTTTCATTTTGTAACTGATACAGAATAGGAAAATTGTTTTGGGCACAAGCCAAGTCATAACCACTACCACCAAAACTCTTTTTTAATAATTCGTAAGCATCAATTTGTAACCATTGGGCAATATTGTTGATAAGAGTAGATGAAGTGCCTAATCCCCAATATTTGGGAAAAGTTAATTCGGTTGTGATTTTGTAACCCTTTGATTGAGAAATGAAATCTGAATTTAATAGATAAGCTTCATGTAAAATTTCTATCAAAGTGTTTTTTATTGAATCCTGTTCGTTGTAATTTTTCTTTTCGATTATCGAAGAAAACGAGATAGTGTCTTCAAACCAAATGCTTCCATCATGATCGTAGCTTTTCCAAATAATTTTGTAATTTTCAAATGGTTCAATTACTAGATTTTGTCCAAACTTTGTTGGTAGAGCTAGTGCTTTTGCTCCATCAAGAACTACATATTCTCCAGTTATTAATAATTTTCCATTACTATAAAATTGTTTCTTCATTGTATTTGTAGAACTCCGATAGAGTTAATTTTATGTTCTTAATTGTTGGATTAATTCGACTACAGATGCATGCGAAACGGTATTGTTTTCAAAGTGTTTTGTAACTATTGCTCGTTCATCTTTAGTAGCTTGAAATTGATTTAGTATATTATTAAGGTGCATTTTCATATGACCTTCTTGAATTCCGGTGGTTGTAAGAGAGCGTAATGCGGCAAAATTTTGAGCTAAACCTGTAACTGCTACGATTTGCATTAATTCATGTGCAGAAGGATTTTTAAGGATTTGTAATGCCATTTTAACCATTGGATGTAACGATGTTAATCCGCCAACGGTCCCCAATGCCAATGGGATTTCCATCCAAAAAGAGAAGATATCATTTTCAATTTTGGCATTTGATAAACTAGAATAGTGACCTTTTTTTGAGGCATAAGCATGTACACCAGCTTCTACTGCTCGAAAGTCGTTACCTGTTGCAAGAACTACAGCATCAATACCATTCATAATACCTTTATTGTGAGTAACTGCTCTAAAAGGTTCTATTTTTGCGATATTGACAGCTTGAACAAATTTTTCTGCAAACTCTTGAGGGTTTTCTATTTTTTTTTCGGCAAGTTCTTCTATTTTACATGAGACTTCAGCGCGTACAATGCAATTTGGGACATAATTGGAAAGAATACTCATTATCACTTGAATGTTCTTTTCTTCTTCGGAAAAGTCCGAATGATGTTGCGCTTCATCTTTTAAGATTATGGCAAATTGTTCTAAACATGAATTGATGAAATTAGCACCCATTGAATCTTTGGTTTCAAAGGTTGCATGAAGTTGAAAATAATTTTCTAATTCGTTGGTTTTATTTCGTAATTCGATATCCAAAATACCACCACCTCTTTTTCGCATATTTTTTGTAATGTTTTCGGTTGCAGAAAAAAAAGTTGGTTTTATTTTGCTGAAAAATTTTTCAAGATGAGTAACATTCCCTTTATATATAAAGTGTACTTGTCCTATTTTTTCAGAATTTAGTACAGTTGCTTTAAATCCACCTCTTGTAGACCAGTATTTTGCTGATTTTGCGGCAGCAGCAACAACTGAGCTTTCTTCAATTACCATTGGGACTGAATAATAGTTACCATTAATAAGAAAATTTGGTGCAATTCCCATTGGTAAATAGAAATTAGTTATGGTGTTTTCTATAAACTCATCATGAAGCTGTTGAAGTTCGAGGTCGTTGTTCCAATATTGTTTTATGATATCGACAGCTTCGGTTGGATTAGTAAAATATTCGGTAGCTATCCAATTGATTTTGTCTTCTTTGGATAATTTAGAAAATCCTGATACGGGTTTATTCATTGTTATATACTTAAAAGACAAAGATAGGGTATAGATTTAACAAAAATAAATTTTGATTTTTTTTTAAGAATTGTGCTGCTAATTCATAACATGGTTTGTTAACAAGTGGTCGTTTTAGACAACTTTTGTACTCGTCCAAATAAAAAAATGAATATCAAAAAACACTTTTTTTGATGTCAACAATGTAGAATTTTCCAAAATTTGGAATTTAAAGAGCAATAAATCCCAAAAAAGCAATTGATTGTCAGCGAGTTATAATATTGGCAAATTGTTTGATTTATATTTTATTGGCGATAAGGTAATTATAACCTATTAACAATTTTTAATTGTTTGTTAACAAAATTGTTAACAATTTTGTTTTTTCTAAAAATTTAGTAGTGATGAGATTCTGTAATTTAGCTTACAAAAAACATTTTTCATTTTAGTCAAAACGTTAGAAGTTATAAGATAGTTCGAGAATTTAAAATTAGTATTATGAAGAAAATAATTTTAGTTGTGTTTTTTTTAGTATTTAATCAAATGGCTTACAGTCAAGTTGATTATAAAAAAACAACTTATGAGGAAAATTCGAAAAGAGATTTACAATTACTAAAGACAATTGTAAATGTTAAGGAAAGTCAAGAACAATTAATATTAGATTTTTTTTATAGAAAATATAAACAATATACTGTGTATACTTTAACACCTGATTCAAAAAAACAAATTCTTTTGGACTATGAGAATGAGTTGAAAGGATTAATTGATGAAACAGAAATAGTAAAGTTGAATAAAAATAAAGACATTTTATTTAAGTTGATTTCAGATAAGTGAAATAAACTAATCTAAAAAAATAAAACATAATAGTATGGAAAAAATGTATAATAGTTTGGTTAAAGTTTTTTTTACTTTTTTTATGTTGGGTTTAATTTTGCCTTTTTATGGCAATATTATGCCAGTAAAAATAAATAATAAAGATTCAATTGCAATTTACAATAGGTCATTGATAAGTTTAGGCAAATTAGTAATAAATCCTACTATTAGTTTAGACCCAACAAATGTAACTGGGGCGGGCGGTGTTAATATTATAACTAAAGCATGTTCAAAAGGATATGAGATTTTAGATAATGCTAATACAGGTGTTTTGCCAAGTTTTACAACACCAGATGGAACAATTTCATCTATGGTCATTACTTTGACTAACCCTCAGGATGGTACAAACGAACAATTATTTATAGGAGGAACATTTTCAGGAATTAGTGTTGCAGGGAATGGTTCACATACTTTGACGATTACAAATACTGGAATAGCGACAAATAGCTCTTTTGTTAGCGTTTTAGATGATTTATTATACAAAGATTTAGCAACAGTTCCAAATACAACTATTCAAAGACAGGTTACAGTTAGAATTTTTGATGCTTTAAATCAAGGTTCTAATACTGCAATTGCATATTTTAATGTTACAAGGGCCGCAAATTCAGGTAACTCTTTCCGTCCAATTACGGTTTTTGTTGGAGGTGCAAATATAAGTTTGCCAACAGGTTTAGATGGTACACAAATGACTGGCGGAACTTGGACAGACGTTAATGGTACCGGTGCACTTTCTGGCTCGACAGTGACAACAGCAACGTTACCACTTGGTGGATCAATTTTTACCTATACAGTTACGGGTACTAATCCTTGCGGAAATTCATCTACTAATGTAATTATTATTAAAATGAATACAACGGAATTGCCTGTAACATCTACTACTTCATGCGGTTCATTAGTTACAAATTATTCAGATCCAACAAATTCTGGGAATTCAAATGATGCTATTTATCTTTTTAATTCTGGTTCAACAACTGGGGGTTCTTTAGAATGTCCTGCAGGAGTTTCGGGAACAACTACATATACATGGTATAAATTTAATCCAACAACTAATAGTTATGATTCTTATGCAGGGAATAATACAAGAATTCAAACAAATTTAGCTGATGGTGGGTATTTAATAGTAAGAAATGATGGTGGAACAATCACCGAAGGTCGTGCTTGGGTATGGAACATTGGAACAGCAATTCCTTTTGCAGGAACAGATGCTACGGTATGTAATGGGGACTCATATTCTTTGAATGGTGATGTAGGTGGTGTTTTTCAAACATACACACACTATAACCCTGTTAAAAGGCCATTCATTATTGATGCTACGACGAGAATTTCTGTGACATTTAATGCAACACATACTTATATTTCGGATTTGGCATTTTTTATGGTTAGCCCAGATGGTTTAAGAACTGTCGTTTTGGCTAGTAATCAAGGAAACACATGTAATAGTGGAGATAATGTTAGTAATTTGACTTTTAGATCATTTGGAGCTCCTGCTTATTATAATTTCTGTTCACCAACAACAGCTCCATCGACAGGTACTTGGAACGGTTTTCATTCATCTCAAGCGACAACCAATCCTATACCTGCTACTTTTCCATATACTGGATTGCCAATTGCTCAAAATACGGATTACTTAATAGATTGGTCTCCGTTTTACGGATTAAATGCTAATTCTGGAGGATGGAAAGTACAGATATATGATTGTATTGGAGCAGATGTTGGAAATTTAACTTCTGCAACTGTTACGTTTGATGATGGTGCAGGAAATGTGAATACCGACACCAGTGGAACTATTGCAGTACCAATTAACGATAATTCATGTACTGCTGCAACAGCTTCTATATATATAATTCCATCCGATGTATTAGGAACTGTAGATCAGGTTTTGGATATTAATCCTAATGTTGGAGTTGGTTCAACAATTGGCGGTTGGCAATGGTCGTATAGTACAGCAGGTGCAACAGGACCATGGTCTGATTTTAATAATGATACATTAACACCTAATATCGTGGTAAACCAAGATACTTGGGTAAAGTTAACTTTAAATAATGGTATTTCAAGTTGTTTGTCATCTGATATTATGTTTATTGACGCAATACCTAGAGCAACAGCAGGTACAGGAACAACAAGAATTTATTCAGTTAACAGTTCAATTGTAACATTATCTTCATTATTAACAGGGGCAGATATAGGAGGGACCTGGTCTTTGGTTTCTGGGTCGCCAGGTATTGGTTCTTATGATCTTTCGACAGGGACAATTAATCCTGGTACTGCAGGTGCTGGAACTTATGTTTTTAGATATTCGGTTACAGGTACTTCGCCTTGCCCAGTTTCAACTGCAGATGTTACAGTCGTTATTACACCATCTACAGATTTAAGTATTACTAAAACAGTGAGTAATTCGTCACCAATTTTTGGTAGCAATGTCACTTTTACAATAACAGCAACTAATAATGGACTAAGTCCAGCTTCAGGTGTTTCGGTTACTGATTTGTTACCGAGTGGCTATACTTTTGTTAGTGCTACTCCATCGACAGGGTCTTATATTAGTGGCACTGGAATATGGACGATTGGAGCAATGGCAAATGCAGCTACTGCAACACTTACAATAGTTGCTACAGTAAATACCACAGGTGTTTATACAAATGTTGCTACAATTTCTGGAACAGAAAATGATCCTGCTTTGAGCAATAATACTGCATCGGCAATGCCTGTTCCAGTGGATCCTTGCGATGCTAATGTAGTGCCAAATATTAATTAAGGAGATTAACCCTATACACATAAAACATGAAGATTTTTACCACAAAATATTCTGGACCAAAGGTTAAAATAAAAGGAATTAATAAAACTTTATTGTTATTACTATTCTTTACTTTTATGAGTACTGTTGTTTATTCTCAACAGGCTAATAAAGGTGTTACTAAAACGGTAAGTAATGCTACTCCAAATGTTGGATCAAACGTTACTTTTACTATTACAGCAACAAATAGTGGTCCCAATACAGATAGTAATGTAGTTGTTAATGACAAACTTCCAACAGGTTATACATTTGTAAGTGCTACCCCATCAGTAGGTACCTACAATAGTAGTACTGGTATTTGGACTATTGGAGTTATGATTAACGGTGCTACACAAACCCTAACAATTGTAGCTACAGTAAAACCTAAAGGATCCTATACTAATAGAGCTACAATCAAAGGAGTGCTTAATGATCCAATTGCCAGTAATGATGTTGCATCAGTTACTCCAGTTCCTGTTAAACAAACTGATTTAAGAATTACTAAAACAGTTAATGTTTCTTCTCCAAATGTTGGGACTAATGTTGTTTTTACTTTAGCAGCTTCGAATTTAGGTCCAAGTGATGCATCTGGAATAGTTGTGACAGATTTATTGCCGACAGGATATACTTTTGTTAGTTATACATCTACTGCAGGAATCTATAATTCTGTAACAGGACCATGGTCTGATTTTAATAATGATACATTAACACCTAATATCGTGGTAAACCAAGATACTTGGGTAAAGTTAACTTTAAATAATGGTATTTCAAGTTGTTTGTCATCTGATATTATGTTTATTGACGCAATACCTAGAGCAACAGCAGGTACAGGAACAACAAGAATTTATTCAGTTAACAGTTCAATTGTAACATTATCTTCATTATTAACAGGGGCAGATATAGGAGGGACCTGGTCTTTGGTTTCTGGGTCGCCAGGTATTGGTTCTTATGATCTTTCGACAGGGACAATTAATCCTGGTACTGCAGGTGCTGGAACTTATGTTTTTAGATATTCGGTTACAGGTACTTCGCCTTGCCCAGTTTCAACTGCAGATGTTACAGTCGTTATTACACCATCTACAGATTTAAGTATTACTAAAACAGTGAGTAATTCGTCACCAATTTTTGGTAGCAATGTCACTTTTACAATAACAGCAACTAATAATGGACTAAGTCCAGCTTCAGGTGTTTCGGTTACTGATTTGTTACCGAGTGGCTATACTTTTGTTAGTGCTACTCCATCGACAGGGTCTTATATTAGTGGCACTGGAATATGGACGATTGGAGCAATGGCAAATGCAGCTACTGCAACACTTACAATAGTTGCTACAGTAAATACCACAGGTGTTTATACAAATGTTGCTACAATTTCTGGAACAGAAAATGATCCTGCTTTGAGCAATAATACTGCATCGGCAATGCCTGTTCCAGTGGATCCTTGCGATGCTAATGTAGTGCCAAATATTAATTAAGGAGATTAACCCTATACACATAAAACATGAAGATTTTTACCACAAAATATTCTGGACCAAAGGTTAAAATAAAAGGAATTAATAAAACTTTATTGTTATTACTATTCTTTACTTTTATGAGTACTGTTGTTTATTCTCAACAGGCTAATAAAGGTGTTACTAAAACGGTAAGTAATGCTACTCCAAATGTTGGATCAAACGTTACTTTTACTATTACAGCAACAAATAGTGGTCCCAATACAGATAGTAATGTAGTTGTTAATGACAAACTTCCAACAGGTTATACATTTGTAAGTGCTACCCCATCAGTAGGTACCTACAATAGTAGTACTGGTATTTGGACTATTGGAGTTATGATTAACGGTGCTACACAAACCCTAACAATTGTAGCTACAGTAAAACCTAAAGGATCCTATACTAATAGAGCTACAATCAAAGGAGTGCTTAATGATCCAATTGCCAGTAATGATGTTGCATCAGTTACTCCAGTTCCTGTTAAACAAACTGATTTAAGAATTACTAAAACAGTTAATGTTTCTTCTCCAAATGTTGGGACTAATGTTGTTTTTACTTTAGCAGCTTCGAATTTAGGTCCAAGTGATGCATCTGGAATAGTTGTGACAGATTTATTGCCGACAGGATATACTTTTGTTAGTTATACATCTACTGCAGGAATCTATAATTCTGTGACAGGAGCTTGGTCAGTAGGGTCATTGGCTAGTACTGCAACCGCTACTTTAAAAATTACTGCTTCGGTAAAATCTTCAGGGGTTTATAATAATACTGCAACAATTACGGGTTCTCAAACTGATCCAGTTTCGGGAAATAACTCCGCTTCTGTTACTATAACACCTGTTGCGGCTCAAGCCAATCTTGCTATAACAAAAACTGCAAGCTCAACAACACCAAATGTTGGAACAAATGTAACATTTACTTTGATTGCATCAAATGCAGGTCCAAGTAATGCAACTAACGTTGTTGTAAACGATTTATTACCTTCTGGATATTCTTTTGTGAGTGCTTCAGCTTCGAAAGGATCTTATACTTCTCCAACATGGACAATTGGAACCTTAAATAATGGAGCAACTGCAACTTTAACTATTGTTGCATTTGTTAAAGCTTCTGGTGTCTATACGAATTCTGCTTCAATAACAGCAACTGAGACAGATCCTGTTAATGCAAATAATAATGCGTCGGTAACTCCTGTTCCAAACCCAACAGCTGATTTGAAAGTTAGCAAAACAGCTAATACT
>CAZLEU010000084.1:0-12141 GCA_964558625.1 uncultured Flavobacterium sp. | reverse complement strand
TTTTTCATTAGTGTTTGCAGTAGTAACTGTCGCTCCCATATAAATTATTAGTTAAAAAGTTCCCAAATTTACATTTTTTTCTTATTTAAAGAAAAATAAAAACAAAAACAAATATACCCACAATAAATCGAGAAAGTGCCAATACATTGCACCAAGCTCAATACCAAGGGTTTGGCTTGAATTGTATTTTTGTTTAAAATGATTATAAATTATAATTAAAAGTGAAATTATGCCTCCAAAAAGATGTGCTAAGTGCAATAAAGCTACAACATATAAAAAAGTTGTCGTGATGTTACTTTTACTTCCTGTAAAAAAATACCCCATTTCAATAAGTTGTCCAAATCCTTTAAATTGAAAAATAATAAAAAGAATACTTAGTACCAATGTAGCTATAAGCATTTGAGTTGTGGTATTTCGGTTATCTTTTTTAATTGCTTTTTGTGCTAAATAAAAAGTTACACTACATGTAATAATTATGATAGTGCTAATAAGAAATGAGCTAGGCATTTCAAAGTTTTTTAACCAATCTGCTCTCGATTTGCTAACGACAAATGCACTAGTTAGTCCAGCGAACATCATTGTCATACTAAGCATTGCAAAAAGGAGCAATAATTTATAGGATCTATCACTTCTTTTTTGGTGTTCTTCTTTGGTCATTTTTGTATTCATAAAACGGTATATTATCTTAAAAATTTATCAACTATATACACTATTTGTAATAAACTTATATAGGTTACACTTACTAACATCAATGTTCTTGCTGCTTTTGGAGTTTGTAATTGATATAGTCTTATTCCATAAAAAAGCATCCATATGCCAAGCAAAAATACAACAATTGCGGCAGGAAAAGAAATGTGTAGTTTTCCTGTGTATCCTAAAATAGGTAAAAGAGAAGCAACCAATAACCAAAATATGTATAATATTATTTGAGTGGCTGTTGTTTTATCTTTTTTTCCAGATGGTAGCATAAAAAATCCGGCTTTTTCATAGTCATCATACAAGAACCAACCAATTGCCCAAAAGTGAGGAAATTGCCAAAAAAACTGAATTAAAAATAATGTTCCGGCTTCGATTCCAAATTCTCCAGTAGCAGCTACCCAACCCAACATAAATGGTATGGCACCGGGGAATGCACCAACAAAAACAGATAATGGAGTAACGGTTTTTAAAGGAGTATAAATGCTGGTATAAAGAAAAATAGAAATTGCACCAAACATTGCCGATTTTGGGTTTATAGTATATAAAAAAACTAGTCCTATGATTGTAAGTGTACAGGCAACAAGCAAAGCTGTCTTTTGGGTCATTCTACCTGCTGGTATTGGACGATTTTTTGTTCTATCCATAAGAGCATCAAGATCTTTTTCTATAACCTGATTGAATGCATTTGAAGCCCCAACCATACAATAGCCACCAATAGTTAACATGGTTAAAATTGACCAACTAAAAGGATGTTCGTTATCAAAGCCTAGTAAATAACCCGCAATCGAAGAGAACAAGACACTAATAGCGAGACCAGCTTTGGTAATAGCTTTAAAGTCATTGAATAATGTTCTTACAGAAAAGTGAGTGGTTGATTCCAATTTTTTTACTTTGATGAATAGAGATGCTATTTTGGTGTGCAAAAGTACAAATAAGATTATGTATTATTACGAATGAAATTGTAATTTTTTTGCGTTTATAAAAATTTTTATGATGACCAAATAGCTTTTATTATTAATGTAAATAAAAAAGAGCTTTTTCGTTTTTTTGAAAAAGCTCTTTTTATTAAATAGTTTACAAAATTATTGTTTAATTAATTTTAATGTTTTTGAATTGGATTGTTCGTCTGCAATTTTAACTAAATAGACACCTTTATTCAAGTTTGAAATATCGTAAGAATCATTTTCTAATTTATTTGAAAAAGTTTTTACCAGTTGACCAGTCAAAGAATAAATTTCAACTTTGTTAATATCACTATTTATAGTAAAATAATCCGAACTTGGGTTAGGAGCCAAAGATATTTTATTCCAATTTTCAAATGCGTTGTTAGATAGTGTTGGTAATTGATTTCCATATATTCTAAAACCACCTGCTTCAATTGTAATTGGGTCAGTTGTACTTGTAACATTTATTGATGTATTGTCCATAAGATTATACCATGTTCCTGTATAAGGAAAGTTTGGAGTTACATTAACAGAATTTACATTGAAATTTGACAATACAACTACATTTTTAAGTGATGAAATTGGAGCAGCATTATCATAAATATATAGTTTCGGTTCAAGAGTTGTACCAGAATTTATGGAGTAATCTTTGCTAAAAACAGAGTTGTTCTTCTTTAGGTCAATCATTTTAGACCAATCAGAGTATATTTTTGATCTGTTTACATCGGTCAACCAGTTATTGGCCCATTGAGGCTGTGGCTTTGTGTCTAATTTACAATCACCTGGTGTCGCATCTGATTGGCTATTTACTGTTCCATTATTACAAGTAAAAATGGATAAATCCCATCCTAAAGATCCAAAATGCCAAATCATTTTTGGACCAGGAACTAATAAAGATACTGCTCCAATTGCTGACATTCTAGACAAAGCAATGTTTAAATTTTTAACATTGTGTGATGCATTAGTACTATTCCCAAATTGAAGATTCTTATACATTAACCTTTCTTCATCGTGGCTTTCTGGATAACCAATGACTCTTTTTGCTGAAAAACCTCTAGCGGTATTTCCCATTCTAGTAATGTCATTATTTGAGTTGAAACCCATTGATAGCTGATTATATTGTGAAGTCATTATTCCCCACATCATAACTCCTTTACTTGGGGTTTCGTTAATTCTATAATTTGCCCATTGTTGCTCTTCTGAATCAATTCCTAAATGTTCAAAAATAACATAGTGACTTGGGTCAAGACCCCAAGAATAATCGGCGTATTCTTTTAAGACATCAACTCTATCTTGTTGATAACCATTGGTGCAAGCATCACTACCTGTACAGTTTTGAGTAAATCCTTTGGTTAAATCCCATCTAAATCCATCAATTTTATATTCTTCAATCCAATGTTTTATGGTTCTTTTTACATAGTTTTTTGTTCTTTGTTGTTGATGATTAAAATCATTTCCAACACTGTAGCTGTGTGTTGCAACCATGTTAAAATAAGGACTGTCTGAAGATGGTCCACCCCAACCATCACCATCTGGGTCATTCATCCACATTCTATTCAAAGGATTTCTTCCAAATGCATGATTCAAGGCTACATCGAGAATAACCGCAATACCATTTTGATGACATAAATCTATAAATTCTTTTAATTTTTCTGCAGGTCCATATGCTTTGTCATTTGCTAAATGAAATACCGTGTTATACCCCCAACTTTCATTACCTTCAAATTCCATTACAGGCATTAATTGTATTGCATTAACTTTAAGGTTTTTAAAATAATCAATTTTATTAATTAAATCTTGATAACTTCTGTTGCTGTCAAAATCCCTTACTAGAACTTCATAGACAACCAATTTGTCTTTATCTGGTTTAACAAAATTTGTTGTTGCTGTACTCCAAGCATAAGGAGTCTGACCAGTTTTTAAAACTGTAACTTCTCTCTCTTGTCCTGAAGCAGTTGGAAATGCTGGTAAATTTGGGTATACAGAAGGGTTAATCCATGGATCATCATATGAAGATAAAACCAAAGTTGAATAAGGATCAGCTGTTTTGACTAATACTGGGGAATTAGCAACAGGGGTATTGTCTACTACCCAATATTGGTATGTATAATCAATGCCTGGAGTCAAACCAGTTAGTTCAATCCAAAATTTTGATGAACTAACATCTTTTTTCATAGAGTAGCTACTATTAGGTTGCCAATTATTAAAGCTTCCAGCTACATATATATAGTCTTTCCCTGGTGCATCTAAAACCAATATGGCTTTTGAGCTGTCATTTGGGTCATAATTAATACCATCTACTTTTCCAAATGGTATTGCCTGCATAATCGTTGTTGGGTTTACAATAACTGCAAATTTTTTGGTCTGGATAGAAGTTCCTTGAGTTATCTCAAGTTCATAATTTTGATTTTCTGTAATATTGTTATGTGTAAAAGAATATGTTGATACATTTGAAACAGCATCAATACTTACACCATTTGCTTTCAAATTATAATTTGCATTTCCATTGGTATTTGAAGCAGAGACAGTTCTACTTCCACCAGAAGAAATAATGGTTGTACTATTTAAAGCAGGAGTAATTAGTGTGGACTGAAAATAACCTACATTGAAAAAAAAGTCACCACAACTTGGAGCTAACTTTAGTGTTTGTGAACCAGTTGCATTTCTGAATACCATTCCCATTTTGGTAGCATTGGCTTGTTGAGTTGTATTTAGGTTAAAATAAGTGCTTGGTGTTATGGTAGTACTCCATGTTCCATTGCCATTGTTTGTCATAAGTCCAACACCATTGTCTAATCCCCAGTTTCCTACTACAGACATTCCCCATGCATTAGAATCAGTACCAATTCCAGAGTGCATATAGACTTTTGTTGGATTGGTCCCCATTGTATTACATGTTGGGCTTGCAAATGAAACTGTAATCGTTATTTGATCCGTTACATTAAAAGTAGCGGGTGAAATAGTTACCTGTTGTGCAAATCCAAGTATGGATAGCAAACAATTCATTAGTATTAAAATATTTTTTTTCATATGGGTTAAATTAAGATAAAAAAGGGCTGCAATGAACAGCCCTTAATTTGTCATAGTTAAAGAATTAATTTACAGCGGTTAATGTGTAAGTGTACTTTCTTGGGTTACTAACATTTAACTCTATATTATATTTTTGTTTGGCTGCATTATCAAACACTCCTGGGACAGAAATATCTCCTGTTGTTGGATTAGGAACCAAAGGAATATTTACCAATTCATTTGCATTACTTCCTTTTCCTAAAATTGAAATAATAGTTGTTCCCGCTGCAGGTACAAAAGGTGGGTTGTCAGTCGTTGGAATAACAGCCTCACCAGTCCACAAGTTAGATTTGAAACTAAATTTATTTCCTTTTATTAAATCTACAGTTAATTTCCATACTTTATTTGTCGTATCGTATGTCATTGGCACAGCATTAACAAACCCTAACCCAGTTCTTGTTCCATTTCCAAAGACACCAAACGTTCTAAACAGGTTAATAGAATATGTATTTGTGTTAAGATTAGCTTTTACAAGATAATGCCCTTCTGTTGTAATTACAATACTTGGTGCAGAAGCATCAGTGTTTAGTGAGCCAGAACTACCTCCATAAGCTGGAGCGCCAGTAAAGTCACCACATGCATCTGGTTTATAAAACTTATAGTTTCCTGGAGTGAGATACATATAACCTTCGTAGTCGGTATTGATTCCCGTTGCAGAAGCTGCTAGTTTGAATGCATTTAAAGTAGTTTCATTCTCTTTTACAAACGCCAAAATTGGTAACGATTTTGTGTATCCAGTTACAGCATAAGTAATTGGATTAGAATATTGAATTAATGGGTTTGCATTAGCTAGACCTAATGTTGATTTAATTCTGATGTCAATATTCATTTGACCACATTTAAACGTAGGCAACAGATTTAGTAAATCATTAAATTCTTTGACAGTTATTTCAGCTGTTCTTGATTCTGGAGTTACAGTTAATCCAGTGGTTCCTTGATATTCAACAGGATTAAGTAAATTTGGATCGTTATCATGATCGAAAACAACCAAACTGTAACTAGCAACAGAAGAAACGTTATTATCAGATTTATCCCAATTAAGTTTTGTAAAAGTATTAGCATCTATATCGCTAGTCAAAACAGATGGTGCTACGGGAGCATCTGCATTTTTTCGTAATTCAAAACCATTTCCAGTAGCTATAGGTTCTTTATCATTTTCACAAGAACTTATTGACGAAATAAGTAATACGAAAAACAATGTTTTAATTATATTTTTCATTTAAAATTATTTTAACAATTAATTATAACCAGGGTTTTGAGTTAGATTTGGATTTGCTTGTATGGCTTTAAGTGGAATAGGGAATAAGTTATAATGAGAAGGAATTGAAGTTCCATCTTTAACATTTCCTTTCCATGGCCATAAATAAGAGTTGCCAGTAAATTTTCCAAAACGAATTAGATCAGATCTTCTGTGGCCTTCAAAATTTAGTTCTCTAGCTCTTTCATCAAGTATAAAATCAAGAGTAAGTTGACCAGAATTTATTAGAGTAGCATGTGATCTGTTTCTAATAGCATTTACATATTGTAAAGCTTCCGTTTGACTTCCGCCACCACCTCTAACAACACACTCAGCATATATTAGATATACATCTGCTAGACGGAATAATGGAAAATCAGTGCCAGAGAAGCTTGTAGGAATAGATGTAGATGCAAAATTTGAATTTCTAAATTTAATACTTGGATAACCATCTGTCCAAACTTTGTAGTCATTCATTTCAAAGTTATGCACTTTTGTTGGGTCAGTATCTAAATAATTTGAATAAAATAATTTTGCTCTATCATCAGATGAAGTGGCAAGTTCGTTAGCATTATTACCGAAAAGACCATACCAAGCTTTAGTTGCTCTATGTCCACCCCAACCTTCTGTTGCGCCATATGTACTTAATGACATATTACTACCATTTAGGCTACCATTTACAAGATAAGTGGTGTTTCCATAGCTTTGACTAGTTAAAGGATCAGCAATCAAGGCATAAATAATTTCATTTTTCGCATTTGTAATATCATTATCGCCAGAAAATAAGCTAACAAAATTAGTAGCAAGTGTGTAACCGCCTTCATCTATAACTTTTTTTGAATAAACTAATGCATCAGAATATCTTGGTGTTCCTGTATAGACTTCTGCATTTAAATACAATTTAGCTAACAACATTCTAACCACTGATTTATTAGCTCTGCCATAACCAATGTAACTTGGTAGTTTGTTTTCAATATCTAACAATTCGGATTCGACAAAATTAAACAGTTGTTGTCTCGTTGATTCAGGTTTAGATACGTTTGGTAAATCATTTTCGGTAAGAAGTGGTCCTTTTCCGAAACAATCAATTAAATAATAATATGATAGGGCACGTAAGAAACGCATTTCACTTATAACTTGATCTTTTGTTGAAAAATCTAGTACACTTACTTGTTTAATTACATTATTTGCTTGAGGAACAGTATAATAAATTCTGTTATACATGTATCTAAAAAATTTATTATTTTCATCCCAATTGGATGTCGTTGTAAGTTGGTCTAGACCATTGTCTCCCCAACGATTTTTCATACCATCAGCAGTAAAATCTTGAAGGTTTATAATTCCTCTTAAGAAAGGAGATTCACCTGCATCATCACCAGGTGTGTCAGTGCTTCCAGGACCATTAGGTCCAGAAAGTGCTAAAGAACCATAAACCTTGGATACTAAACCACTTAATGTTGGTTGATCACCTAGTAGTTGATCTATTGTTTTGGTATCGTCCTTAGGTTCAGTTTCTAAATCGTTTAGACAGCTTGTAAATAAAAGTGCTAACAACGATATTAAACTAATTATTTTGAATTTTTTCATTTTTTTAAATTTAGTTATTAGAAATCTAGTGTAAGTCCTAATGTAAATATTCTTGGTCTTGGGTATAATGTTTTGTCTATCCCACTAAAAACTTCAGGATCTTGTCCAGAATATTTAGTAATTACAAATACATTATTAATGGATGAGTTAATTTTTAATGATGAACTTTTTACAAATTTATTAAATTTATATCCTAAAGAAATGTTATCAAGTCTCAAAAAAGTTGCATCCTCAAGAAGATAGTCAGAGAACTGAGCATTTCCATTATAATTTTCGAATAAAGGATTTGCAGCACCAGTATTAAAATTTAATACATTATAAATTGAATTTCCATTTATTTCAGCGGCACTTTGTATTGTTCCATTAGTGTCTTTTTTGAGATTATATATTTGACCTCCAATTTGTCCTCTAAAATTGGCTGCAAAATCCCAATTACCATAATTAAAGGTTGTGTTAAAACCATAGGTCCAATTTGGACGTAGTGCTTTATAATATCTGTCTGCATTGGTTATCTCACCATCTCCGTTACGATCTTTGTATGCGCCGACTATTGGTTGACCATTTGCGTCATATATTTGCTCAAATACCCAAGCAGAATAGGCTTGTTCACCAACTCTGTTAGTAACTAAACGAACACCAGTACCTTTAATTCCACTATCAGAATCTTCAACTTCTTTTCTACCGTCTAAATCAACTACTTCACTATAATTATAGGCAATATTACCTCCAAAGTTTAGGGTGAATTTATCTGTATTGATTGCCTTAATATTTAGGTTTACTTCTAAACCATTACTGTCTAATGAACCAATGTTTTTAGCAAATTCTGTTGCCACTGTTCCACCAGCTTCAAAAGGTACTACAGAAATTAAGTCAGTGGTTTTTCTGCTATAAAAGTCAATACTTCCACTTAACTTACCGTTTTTAAAAACTTCGAAGTCTAATCCAGCATTTATTGTGGTTGTTTTTTCCCAACTTAAATCAGCATTGTAGTCTTTTGGTGTATATGTTAAGGCACCAGGTAGATATTGACTGTTTTGATTTCCAGGTTGGAATAATAATGTTGATGGGAAATATCCTGCTTTATTTGTAATGTTCGATTGTCCCGTTTTACCCCATCCTAAACGAAGTTTTAAATCTTGAATAAAGTTAATATTTTTAAGAAATTTTTCTTCTTTTATCTTCCAAGCAGTTCCAACAGCTGGGAAATACCCCCATCTGTTTTCATCGACATATAATGATGTTGCATCTGCTCTTAATGTTGCAGTAAATAAATACTTACCTAAAAAATCAATGTTTGTTCTTCCAAAAAAGGCTTGTAGATTTAATGGGTTATAATATCTATTATAATAATTAAGAGGATTAATAGCTAATTCTCTTATACCAGTGGTTAAATTATTTTGATAGATTTCTTTATTTCCATCCGATTTAAAATCTTGATAAGAATATCCAGCTTGCGCATCAAATTTTGATATAAATCCAGTAAGCATTTTAGAGTAAACCAAATAAACATCCATTGTTTTATTCGTATTTGTTTGATTTTCTAGATATGCTAAACCAGAGTTAAATAAATAGTTTGTTGCCGGATCGCTTCCTTGATTAAAAGTATAAGCGTTTAATGCGTTTTCAGAAAAATATTCTGTAATTCTTGATTGTGACGCATCAAGTCCAAAATTTGCAACGGCTCTTAATTCTTTCAAAAAAGAGAACGTATAATCAAACTCAATATTTCCTAAAAAGCGTGTTACTCTTTCTGGTCTGTATCGTTGTTCTAAAATGGCCAGTGGATTGGTAGATCCAATCTTAACATCTCTATTGTCTCTTATTAATGTTTCTTGATAATATCCAGCAAATTTATTATTGAATGATGAGCCATAAACAGGCTTAGTTGGATCCATACTTATTGCACTTCCAATTGCGCCATCTTGATCAATTGCATTTTTATCAGAATAGGAACCTTTCGCGTTAATGTCGATTTTTAAATTGTCGTTGAGAAGCTTTGGTGTCATTTTGAATGAATAGCTAAAACGCTCGTAATCACTTGTTTTGATGATTCCTTGAGTCTTGTTATATCCAATCGAAGCTCTAAAAGGTATTTTTTTATAAAGATTTGCTCTTGCACTAAAATTATAATCTGTTGAAACAGAGGTTCTAGTTATTACGTCTTGCCAATCAGTATTACTAAGTATTCTACCCTCAATTTCTTCTGTTAATGGATCGTCAGATATAGTTGTACTTGGATCGTCAATCCCTAGTAAATTGGTTTTAAGTGGATGGTATTTTTGTATAAACCTAGTAAATTCATTGCCGTCCATGACATCAACTTTTCTACCCATTTTTCCAATTGACATTGTACTTGAAAAGGTAAACTGTGGTGCGCCAACGGTTCCTTTTTTGGTAGTAATTAAGATTACACCATTGGAAGCTCTAATACCATAGATAGCAGTTGCAGAAGCATCTTTTAAGATTGAAAAACTTTCAATATCATTTGGGTTGATTAATGTAAAGGGGTTGCTAACACCTGCAGGGTTTAAGTCTCCAATTGGAACACCGTCAATAATAATCAAAGGTGAATTCGAAGCATTTAAAGAAGCACCACCTCTAATTCTAATGTTTGGAGCAGAATCTGGACTACCTCCATCGTTTGTAATTCTAACACCGGCTGCTTTTCCTGCTAGTAATTGATCTGTTGATAAAATTGCGCCTTTATTAAAATCCTTTGCTGTGATTAGCGAAACAGAACCAGTAGCATCTTTTTTCTTAACACTACCATAACCTACTTGAACAACAACTTCCTGTAATTGATTGGACTCTTCTTCGAGTTCTATTGTTACTTCTTTTTGTGAATTGTAAGTGATGATTTCGTTTTTGTATCCTATGTAAGATACTAAAATTTTATCACCTGCTTTTAATTTTGGTAATTGAAATTTACCGTCAAAATCTGTTTGAGTTCCCGTGCTTGAACCCTGAATCACTACATTAACACCAGGTAATGGTTGTTTGGTAGTTTTATCAGTAACAACTCCGCTTAAACTGCTCTGAGCTAGAACACTAAACGGAAGAATTACCAATAATAGCAACAACTTTTTGTAAATTGTTTTCATACTAAATTGAATTTGATTTTTTACAAAAATGAACTTTAAAATTATCTTTAAAGGATTATTCTAAAGCTTTTTTTGTTTTTTGTTTAATTTTTTAATTTGTTTTTTATGCGTATACTTTACTTCGAATGTTAAAATTATGTAAAAAACTGGTATAAAAAAAGGACTTTTGAATTATGGTCTATCGAAAACGTTTTCGTGTTGAAAAGTTTCTCAAATTCATATTATTTTTGTGGTATTATTGCCATACCCGAAAAATAAATCTATCTTTATTCAAATTTTATTATATACCCTTTTTCAAATGAGAAGAAAAGTTACGCTAAAACAAATTGCAAAAGAATTAGATGTATCAATCTCAACTGTTTCAAAATCATTAAGAAATAGTTTAGAAATTAGTGAAGATACTCGTCAAAAAGTACAAGCTTTTGCCAAACTATATAATTATAAACCCAATAATATTGCATTAAGTTTAAAGAACAGAAAATCAAAAACAATTTGTATTATTATTCCTGAAATTATCCATCACTTTTTTGCGACAGTAATCAGTGGAATTGAACATGTAGCAAATGAAAATGGATATAATGTAATAGTTTGTTTGTCTGATGAATCATTTGATAAAGAAGTAATAAATATGGAAATGCTGGCCAATGGAAGTATAGACGGATTTATAATGTCTTTATCAAAAGAAACACAACAAAAAAAAGATTTTCATCACATTTCTGAGGTCATTAATCAAGGGATGCCTGTTGTGATGTTTGACAGAATTACGAATGATATTTTATGTGATAAAGTAATCATAGATGATAGTTTAGCGGCTTTTAATGCAACTCAATTCTTAATTGATAAAGGATTTAAAAAGATAGGACTAATTTCTACTGTTGACTATGTGAGTGTGGGTAAATTGAGAACAGAGGGTTATATAAAGGCTCTTAAATCTAATGATATTAAACTTGATGATGATTTAATTCTAAAAATTGAAGATACTGATAATTTCGAATCAACTGTTGAAAACCTTATCCAAAATAATGAATTGGAAGCCATTTTTGCAGTAAACGAAATTTTTGCAGTAACTGCTATCAAAGTAGCAACACGTCTTGGGAAAAATGTCCCAGACGATATTTCTGTTATCGGATTTACCGATGGGATTATTTCTAAATATTCATCGCCGTCTATAACAACAGTTAGTCAAAATGGAGTTAAAATGGGGGAAAAAGCGGCTAGAATGTTAATCGAACGTCTCGAAATAGAAGAAGAAGAGTATGAAGAACAATACAAGACAGAAGTTATCGAAACAGAATTAGTTGAGAGAGAATCGACAATATAAAAGGGTTTTTATCAACAAGAAAACGTTTTCGTTAAATATTTTTCTCGATTTGAAATTGTTTAAACATTTTAAACAAAAAACTTTATATATATTTACACCAATTATCAAGCTTATATTTTACTTCGAAATACAAAGATAAGTTTTGATAAGCATCACGCTTATCGTTTTATTAATCAATAAATT
>CAZLEU010000083.1:1337-12238 GCA_964558625.1 uncultured Flavobacterium sp. | reverse complement strand
CAAGCTGTTAAGGAGCAATTGGTTACCGATGTAAAATCAATGAAAATGGGAAGTCCAGAAGATTTTTCAAACTTCATTACAGCAGTTATTCATGAGGGTTCTTTTGACAAATTGACAAGTTATATCGACCAAGCCAAAAAAGATACTGATGCCGAAATCATCCTTGGTGGAAACTATGATAAATCAAAAGGGTATTTTATTGAACCAACTGTAATTGTAACTACAAATCCAAAATATACTACAATGGAAACGGAGCTTTTTGGTCCCGTAATTACTATTTATGTATATGAAGATTCCAAATGGAACGAAACACTAAAACTAGTTGATGAAACTTCAGAATATGCTTTAACAGGAGCTATTTTTAGTCAAGATAGATACGCAATTGTTGAAGCAACCCATGCACTACAAAATGCTGCTGGAAACTTCTATATAAACGACAAACCAACTGGTGCAGTTGTAGGAATGCAACCTTTTGGTGGTGCAAGAGCTTCTGGAACCAATGATAAAGCAGGTTCAATGCAAAATTTATTACGTTGGGTTTCACCAAGAACTATAAAAGAAACGTTTGTAACACCAGAAGATTATAGGTATCCATTTTTGGGAGAATAATTTCTAAGTACAAGTTACTAAATATTTTAAAAAGTTCATTCAGCGATGTTTGAACTTTTTTATATATTTACATCTCTAAAACATTAATAATTAAGCTATGAAAACAAAACTACTATTATTCTTAGTTCTAATTTCAATAAAAAATGTTGCGCAAACAACAATCAACACTCTTGAAGTTGAAAACGGAAGTGTTTATACTATTTTAAACTCCACAAATCCTTTGGATGAAACTACTAGTGGCGCAAATGTTAATTGGAATTTTGACAATCTAACAATCATAGGTGATAATATAATTACTAATGCCGCACCAACTGTTAGTGAATTAACAACATTTCCCAATTCAACCAATGTGGTAGAATCATTGGCAACCATAAATGCGGTACAAACTGTCTCTAAACTTTACACTAAAACTGTTGGAAATACATTTTCAATTACTGGACTAAACAGTACAGAACTAGATTTGAATTTTGCAACTAATAATGCTACCATAGGAACCTTACCAATGGCATATGGCTATTCTAATACAGATATACTAGCAGGAACTTATACTTTTGGCACTTACTCGGGCACACTTACTGGAACTGTAAACAGCTCTGTAGATGCATATGGTGTCTTATCCTTAAACAATTTAGCATTTACACCCGCCAACGTAACTCGATTAAAATCGGTTCAGAATATCAATTTAAACTACCAGATTTTTCCCAATGTTGGAACTGTTGTTCAAACAACATATAATTATTATGCAGACCAATCCATTTCGATTGATTCACCATTTTTTAGAAGTACTGTTACTACTATTAATGTTCCTCTTTTAAATATAAATCAGACATTAGTTCAATATGAAGTTTTAACAGCTTTGTTACTGGGAACTACTTCAGCTCATTTTGAAAACACTATTACTCTTCATCCAAATCCTGTTCAAGATGTTTTAAGAATTAAAAACACTTCGGATTCTACAATGAGTTCAATTTCCATCACCGACAATAATGGTCGAGTTGTTTTGAGTTCAACTTCTTTTGAAAACGGGATTGATGTTAGTGGTTTACAAAAAGGGATTTATTTTGTAAAAATCGCAACAGAAAAAGGAATCAGCAACCAAAAACTGATTAAAAACTAATATTATTTAATTGGTTTTAAAGCCAAATGCACCACTTTTTTGGTCTCAAAAAAATCATCTTTAAAAAAGTCGGACAGATTAAATTGTTCGGCTTTTTTAAAATCTTTTAATTCTTCGGTTAAATCACCTCCTTTTAGGTAAAGGATTCCATTTTGAAGGTCGTGTTTGTTGTTTTTTCTAATTTTACCATTTACCCAAGAAACAAAATCGGGCATATTCGTTACAGCTCGACTCACAATAAAATCAAATTCTTGATTAACCAATTCAGCTCGTTTTTGTTCTGCTTTTACGTTTTTTAATGCTAATGCAGTCGCTACTTCATTGACAACTCTTATTTTTTTGGCAATAACATCTATCAAGTAAAAATCAACTTCTGGAAATAAAATGGCAAGTGGAATTCCGGGAAAACCGCCACCCGTTCCAACATCCATAATTTTAGAACCTAGTTTGAATTCTATAATTTTAGCAATTCCTAACGAGTGTAATACATGGCGTGTGTATAATTCGTCAATATCTTTTCTTGAAATCACATTTATTTTTGCATTCCAATCTTCGTACAAAAGTTGTAATTTTTCAAATTGTTGTATCTGATTATCAGTCAGATTTGGAAATTGCCTTAGAATTTCTTCCATTTTTTTACTTTTTGACAAAAATACTACTTTTAGTTAATAATTATAATTTGTTTTCAATGCTAAAAAAATTATAATAATTACCTTTGCAAAACCAAAAAATATAATTTCATGAATACAAACGCACCTGTTTTTTCTAAGAACGATAATTTAAAGTTTTTTAGGACTTTAAATAAAAGAGTTAACGACTACTTCAAAGAAAATAATATAGATAAAACTGGAAACTGGAAATTGCATCTAAAGACGATTGTCATGTTTACTATTTTCTTGACACCTTATTTCTTTTTACTTGCCATGGAAATGCCTTTTTGGACTTATTTACTTCTTAATGTAGTAATTGGAGTTGGAATGGCTGGAGTTGGAATGAATGTAATGCACGATGGTAATCACGGTGCATATTCTAACAAATCTTGGATAAACAAAATTATGGGTGGAAGTATCTATATTTTGGCAGGAAATGTGTATAACTGGCAAGTGCAACACAATGTTTTGCATCACACTTATACAAACATTTTAGGTCATGATGAAGATCTTGAAGCTGGTAGAATTTTACGATTTACCAAAGAAGCTAAATGGTATAGTCATCACAAATTTCAACATTATTATTCTGTATTTTTATATGGTTTATTGACTTTCAATTGGGCAATTACAACCGATTTTCAACAAATGAGTCGTTATTTGAAAAGAAATTTGTCTTACGGAGAGTTTAAAAAACCTGCTATTCGTTGGACTACATTGGTAATTACAAAAGTGATATATTTTTCGATGTGGATCGTAATTCCTATTCTTATTGGACATGTTAGCTGGTGGCAAGTTTTAATTGGATTTTTTATCATGCACTATACAGCTGGTGTTATCTTGAGTGTAGTTTTCCAACTGGCTCATGTAGTTCATGAAACAGATAATCCAATTCCAAATGAAGAAGGTGAAATTGAAAATACTTGGGCAATTCATCAATTGTATACAACGGCTAATTTTGCCCCTAAAAATTGGTTGGTAAATTATTATACTGGTGGATTAAATCATCAGATTGAGCATCATATTTTTCCAAATATCAGCCATATTCATTATAACAAAATTGCTGAGTTTGTTAAACAAACAGCCAAAGAATGTAATCTTCCTTATTATGAATTTAAAACAACTCGTGAGGCCATTATTTCACACTTTACTCACTTGAGAGACTTAGGAAGACAACCACAGTTATCGTAAAAAAATGAAGATTTTTAAACCATTAAGATATTAAGTTTCATTAAGCAAAGTCTTACTATTTCTAATTCTTTAATGGTTTAACTTTTTACAAATAATATAACCAACAACACTACAATGAGTAACCCATTATCAGATAGAATTAATCAGCTATCTACATCTCAAACTCTTGCCATGGCAGCATTGGCTAGAGAACTAAAGGCACAAGGAAAAGACATTATCAGTTTAAGTTTGGGTGAACCCGATTTTAACACTCCCGATTTTATAAAAGAGGCAGCAAAAAAAGCGATTGATGAAAACTATTCGACTTATTCACCTGTTGATGGTTATTTAGAATTAAAAGAGGCCGTTTGCAGGAAGTTTAAACGTGATAATAATTTAGACTATAAACCAGCAAATATTGTAGTTTCAACTGGTGCAAAACAAGCACTATACAACATTGCTCAATGTATGATTAACGAAGGTGATGAAGTAATTCTTCCAGCACCTTACTGGGTTTCTTATTTTGAAATTATAAAAATGGCTGGTGGAATTCCTATTGAAGTTCCTACTTCGGTTGAAAGTGATTTTAAAATTACGCCTGAACAATTAGAAAAAGCGATTACACCTAAAACTAAAATGATTTGGTATAGTTCTCCTTGTAATCCAAGTGGTTCTGTATATAACCGTGAGGAATTGACTGCTTTATCAAAAGTAATTTTGAATCAAAAAAACGAAATTTATGTAGTTTCAGATGAAATTTATGAACATATTAATTTCTCTGGAACATTTTGTAGCATTGCCACTATTGACGGAATGTTTGACAGAACAATTACAGTAAATGGTGTTGCCAAAGCATTTGCCATGACTGGTTGGAGAATAGGCTACATAGGTGCGCCCGAAGTTATTGCAAAAGCATGTACTAAAATGCAGGGACAAGTTACCTCTGGAGCAAATTCTATCGCGCAAAGAGCCACAATTACTGCTGTTGATGCCGATCCTAGTGTATTGAACGGTATGGTTTCTGCGTTTAAAAACCGTAGGGATTTGGTAGTGGGTTTGGTAAAAGATATTCCTGGTTTCAAACTCAATGTTCCTGAGGGTGCATTTTATGTTTTTCCTGATGTTTCTTATTATTTTGGAAAAACCTTACGTGGAAAATTAATCAATAACGCTGATGATTTTTCTATGTATTTATTGTCAGAAGCTAATGTTGCTACCGTAACTGGAGATGCTTTTGGTAATCCAAATTGTATTCGTTTTTCGTATGCAACTAGCGAGGCGTTATTGACAGAAGCAATGAAGCGAATTAAGGAAGCGGTGGTTTAAAACTCCATAAACAAGTTATAAATAAATATCAAACCTCAAAATTCAAACTTTGAGGTTTTTTTATTGATTTAATTTTCTAATCACTTTTGCAGGATTTCCAACTGCTAAGGAATCGTCTGGGATATCTTTGGTTACAACCGAGCCTGCACCAATTGTACAGCCGTTTCCAATTTTTACACCAGGACAAATTACTGTGTTTCCTCCTATCCAACAATCGTCACCTATTGAAACGGGTTTTGAAAACTCAACAGTTCTTCTTTCGATAGCATCAAGCGGATGTGTAGCAGTGTAAATGTGTACATTGGGACCAAAGAAAACATGGTTACCGATTTCAATCTTCATGGTATCCAAAACCACACAGTTTACATTGAAATACACGTTTTCACCTGAGTGAATATTATACCCGTAATCACAGTGAAATGGTGGCTCAATGTATAATCTTTTATGTGCATTTGGCAAAAGTTCACGCAAAATGTTTCTTGAATTTCCATTCATTACATATTCGGTGACATTTAATCTGTGAAGTAATTTTTTGGCTCGTAATCGCTCTGCTATCAAAACTTTATCGTTAGCAAAATAGATTTCGCCGTCGAGCATTTTTTCTTTTTCGGTTTTCATATTTCAAATATATAAAATATCTCTTTTAGAAAACAGATTTGGAGAAATCAGAAAAATTTTAATAATCTGTTTAAATTCTTCAATGAGAGTTCCTAAATAACAAGTTAAATTGTATTTTTGAACTTATGCAATCCATTCTACAAAATATCGCTAAGCACGTTTCTTTAACTTCAGAGGAGGAAGTTTTATTTATATCTAAAACGGAAACCAAACGATTTAAGTCCAAAACTATTTTATTGAGTTCAGGGGAAATTTCCAACTGTACTTATTTTGTGAATTCTGGTATTTTGAGAAGTTTCAATATTAACGATAATATTATCGAGCATGTTTTGCATTTTGCTTGCGAGGGTTGGTGGATTGGCGATATGTACAGTTACATTTCCGAGAAACCAGGCAATCTTTTTATAGAAGTTTTAGAAGATGCTGAACTTGTCATAATTTCTAAAGAAAACCATCAAATTTTATATAAAGAGATCCCGAAATTGGAACGTTTTTTCAGAATTCTAGCCGAAAATTCCCTAGTTGCGCATCAAGAACGATTAATGGATAATTTGAGCTTATCTGCCGAAGAACGTTTTGAAAAAATGTGCAAAAAATACCCAAGCTTGATTCAGAAAGTAGCACAAAAGCACTTGGCTTCTTATATTGGTGTCACGCCTGAATTTTTTAGTAAGATGAAAAGTCGTTTGCTTAAAAAATAAAAAACGAGTCATTGCAGACTCGTTTTGATTTTAACTTATACCGTTTTTAAGATAATGTCATTTCTTACTTTTAAAACAGCCACATTAACTAACTCTTAAGGAGTATTGGTTAATCATTTGAACATAAGGCGTCCCAAGTAGTCCAGAATTTTGCATTTATGCTACCAATAGGTGGATTTGTACTATCGGCAACTATTCCTACCATTGAGGAACAATTTATATTACACCCTATTTGATTTGTACTACCTTGAACTGGTAATAATTCTTGCCACATGCCTGTGGAGCCGCTTAATACTTTAACACTTACATTAAAAAGTCCTGACAAACCATTTGTTTCAATTTGCTTAGTGGGATTTTCATTTGTTATTGAATCTGACCAATTTCCTTGAGAAATAACTACTCTCCAATTACGAATCATTTTTGATGTTTCGTTTTGAGGAGATAAATAAGCCCAAAATCTTGCTCCTTTTCCTAAATTAATAACCGAGTTTGAATTTGCAATACCTAAATTACTCATTTTATACATATTTACATCCCTACTCATAAGGCCTTTCGGGTTACGCCTCGTTTTTTATAGTGGACTCTGCTCCACTCTTTTCAATCCATAATCAAGAATTGTCATGGTCATTTGCTTAAATAAGTTAACTTAACATGCTCTTGATTAATTAGAATAAAAGTAAACTTAGCTGTCTTCAATTATTCTCTGAAGTAAAGCTACAATATGAAATAAGATGTAAATTATTAATTGTCATAAGTTATTGAATTGATGTTATAAGTAAGTAAAATCGATGTATGAAAGTTTATTGCAAAAAAAATCTTCCAATTATATGGAAGATGTTTTTGATTTTAGACTGAACTTATTTCAATATTTTGAATTTATGAACGAAGTCTTTGTATTTTTCGCTTACTATCACTTTGTGATTGCCTTCTAATATTATTTGATTATCTGAAAGTATTATTTCTGTTATTTTATTGATGTTTACGATGTAATTTCTATGTGTCTTCACAAACTTATTGGTATCTAAAAGTAATGTGATTTTGGTTAATGAAAGTGTTACTAGAAATTTTTCGTTTCGTGTTATTATATTACAATATCTTTCTTCAACTTCAATGTAGATGATATCATCAATAGCCACTTTTTTTAGTGCCGATTTTTTTTTAATAAATAAATAGTCATTTCCAATTACAGCTTCTAAATCTTCTTTCGCAAAGACATTATTCTGTTCATAGAATTTTTCAACAGCCATTTCTATAGCATATAAAACTTCTAATTCATTAAATGGTTTTAATAAAAAACTAAATGGTTTAGTTAGTTTAGCTCTTTCAAAAATTTGACGGTCTTTTGAACTTGTCAAAAACACAAAAGGTTTGGCAACATTAGGTGTAATAGTAATCGCTTCTGCAAAGGTAATTCCTTCGGGTTGTCCGTTCAAAAACACATCAATGATTACCAAATCGACTTTGTTTTGGTAAAACATTGTCAAAGCTTCGGTATAATTGGTAGCGATTCCGACAATATTATATTCATTATCAACAAGAACTTTTGTCAATTCATCACTTTCAGATTTTGTGTCTTCTATAACAAGAATATTTATCTTATCCATTAGAAATGTCTTTTGGCAAAAATAATATAATTTTTGTACCAAGACCCTCTTTACTTTGAATATCTAATTTACCATCGTTCTTAGCAAGCATTGTTTTACATAGTTGCATACCCAATCCTGTTCCTATAATCTCTTTGTTATTTTTTTTTGATAATTGGATTGTTTCTTGTAGCAATTCCTCAATTACTTTTTCGTTCATTCCTATACCAGTATCTTCTATAATTAATTGAATAAAATGGGGGTCATTTTTTTGAGTGTAAATTGAGATTATTCCATTCTCTTTGGAAAATTTCAATGCATTATCTAACATGTTTCTCAAAATAATTTTCAATGAATCCAAATCCATATAAACAAAAATGCTTTTATCAATATTACATTTTAACTCAATGTTTTTATCAAATACCAACGGTTTATAATTATACTCTATTTGTTGAACTATAGAAAACAGATGCAAAGATTCTTTTTGAAAAAACAATTGATTTGTTTGTTGTTGTGCCCAATTAAGCAAATTATCTAGTAGGTTATAGGAGCTATTAGCAATGGCACTGTTTTTATGTAGTAGAACATCCAATTCGTCATAATTTTTTGTCTCTAAGTGATCTAATAATTTAGTATTACTTGTTTTTAAAGCATTTACAGAGGAACGTAAATCGTGACTAACTATTGAAAATAACTTATCTTTGGTAGCATTTAGCTCATCGAGATCTTCTTTTTGAGCCAAAATAATTTTATTGGTTTTAATTTTTTGTCTATAAAAGTAAAGTCCAATTCCAAACATACTCAATAGTAAAACTGCAACAATAAATAATCCGTTTCGTTGTGTTTTTTTAATTTCATTTTCTACTTCAAGAACATGTATTTCTTTTTGCTTTTGACTGACTGCAAATTTCTTTTCAACTTCAGCAACGGCCCAAACTTTGTTTTGATCGGTTAACGAATCATTCCAAACCTTTGCTTCTTTTCTATATGCAAGTGCTTTGGCAAAGTTTTTTCTATTTTCTTCTACAACAGCCATGTTTTCGGCACATTGTTGTTTGTCGGAATAACTTTTGGATTTTTTTGACAGTAAATACGCTTTCTCAAAATAGGAAATAGCTTGTTCGTCTTTATACTGTTCATAGTAGAGGTTCGCTAGGTTTTGATAAGACGACAATAATTTATTAGTGTTGTTTTCTTCTTTAAAAATTTTTACTGCTTTTAATAAATAAAATTCAGATTCAGAATTTTTCTTTAAAAACAAATAACAAACACCTAAATTTTCAGAAATTATTGCTTCGCTTATTGAGCTTTTAGATAAGTTTTGTTCAACATCTTTATAATATTTTAGAGCCTTTTCAAATTTATATAGTTCTAAATATAATTGCCCTTTTAGAAATTGATTATTGTAGTAATAATTAAAATTCTTTGAAACTAGTTCTGCTTCTTTTAAACCATTATTATAGAGTTTTTTAACCAAAAAACATTTTGTTCTAAAATAATGACAATAGTCATTTACCTCTTGATTTTTATTGTTTGTTACAAGTTGTTTATAGGAGTAAACTAAAGTTGAATCGTAGTTTTTGTTTAGATAAAAAGTGATTGCTTTCTTAAAGTTTATTTCATTGGAGTATTTGGTTTTCGAAATTGATTTAAGTGTAGCATCAATTAATCGAAGTCTTTGATTTTGTTGTCCAAAAGCAAAATGAAAGAACGTACATATAATTAGTACACTTATTCTATTTCTTTTTTTCTTTAGCATAAATCAATTTTAACAAAGATAAACCAATTTAGGTAAAAAAAATAAGAGAGCATAATATTATGCCCTCTTTGTCATTTATTCATTAATTCTACAATCGAGTTTAAGAATTATTAGTAGCCACATTAGTGTATGTTCCTCTACTAGTTTTAGGATCAGTATCTATAAGATGTGAACACACTTCTGTAATGTTTTTTACTGTCTCAGAACTATAATTCAATTCCACATAAAAACAAGAAAAAGTTGTTGGTGTTTCGTCTTTATAATTATAATTGAGTGCAATTTCTAGGACATTTCCATTTTCATTTGATGAAAAACTCAAAATATTTGGGGATGTTCCAGCTGAACTATCAATAAAAACGATTGTTCTAATCTTTATATTTCCTGAAGTAACATCGTAATTTACTGATGCCATTGGTGCCATCGGAAATTCTAAATTGCCCGTTTCTTTGATTGAAAAAGGCGTTACTGTATTAATTAATGAGCATTGTAAAGTTGTTAAAGTTCCTGCCATGATTTTATTTTTTTTAGTTTGTGTTTGTTTTTATCTAGTATAATATTTTTATAAAAATAAGAAAAAAAATATCAAAAACCGTCATTACTGACGGTTTTCCCCCAAAATTAAAATTGATTAATCTTACTATTGTTTAACCACTTTTACTACCTTTTCGCTTCCTTCAGCTCTTACTTTTACTAAATAAGTAGCAGTTGGAAGGTTTGATAAATCTATTTGAGTAGATTTACTATTGATTTTATATTCAAAAAGCATTTGACCCAATAGATTGGTTATACTAACACTTTCGATATTTTTTGAATATTCAACATTCAACACATTAAAAGTTGGATTTGGATAGAAATTAAAATTAGTGTTGTCAAAACTATCATTTGCTAGAGTAACTGTTACGGTTACAGCAAAAGGAGCACTTGAACAATTATCAACAATATTAACTGCATAATAAATAGCACCATTGGTTACTGAATCTGTACCATTTAATGGATTTGTTCCGGCTAAAGCATCTTCCTCATTAGCATACCACACCGAAGTGTTTGGTATTACCACTAGGTTTTCTATTGTAGCATTTGTATCAAATACTGTTTGTGTGGCTTCACCCGTTGGAGTTACTGGTGCCACACCTGTTACATCCCAAGTACAAGTCGTAGTATTGAATGCTGCTGTTTCATAACATGCAATAGTAGGCTGTACAGGCTGTGTACCTGTTATATCCCAAATACAAGTGGTACTATTGAATGATGCTGTTTCATAACATGCAATAGTAGGTTGCACTGGTTGTGTCCCTGTTACATCCCAAGTACAAGTGGTAGTATTGAATGCTGCTGTTTCATAACATGCAATAGTAGGCTGTACAGGCTGTG
>CAZLEU010000083.1:0-1237 GCA_964558625.1 uncultured Flavobacterium sp. | reverse complement strand
ATAACATGCAATAGTAGGTTGCACTGGTTGTGTCCCTGTTACATCCCAAGTACAAGTCGTAGTATTAAATGTTGCTGTTTCATAACATGCAATAGTAGGTTGCACTGGTTGTGTCCCTGTTACATCCCAAGTACAACTGGTAATATTGAATGTTGCTGTTTCGTAACATGCAATAGTAGGTTGCACTGGTTGTGGTGTCACGGTGACTTCAATAGTTGTTACACTAGCACATTGTCCTGCATCTGGTGTAAAAACATATGTTGCTGTGGCTGTATTGCTAACTAATGCTGGCATCCAAGACCCTGTTATATTATTTGTTGAAGTAGTAAACAAAGTTGGCGCAGTACTTCCTGAACAAATTGGTGCTATTACATCAAACGATGGAATTGTAAGCGAATTGACAGTTACCTCAACAGTATCTGTAGCGGTACAACCAGCAGTATTGGTTGCAATAACTGTATATGTTCCAGATGTAGCAGGCATTACACTTGCAGTATTAGTTACTCCATTTATAGAGCCTCCATTGGTAGCTACCCATGAATAACTTACATCTGGATTAGCAATGACTAAATTGCTAATTTCAACAGTTGCAGCTCCATACAAATTATCAGCTGTATACATGTTAAAAGAAAAGCTTTGACCAGCTAACACATTTACAGTCATAGTACCTGATTGCGTGAAAGAACCTGAAGTGGAATATCCTTGCATTGTGGTTGCAACTCCATTTACAATAACTTGAGGATAATCATATAATACCGAATCATCGGTAGTATATACCCAATTGAAATTAACCGTTGTATTTGTCGTAAAAGTTATTGTATAACTAGAATTTCCCGGGTTCCCACCACCATTGTTTCCTCCTGTGATTACTATATTGTTTGGAGCATTGGCAGTATTCAAATTTCCATCTGCATTATTATTTGCAAAAACCCAATTGATTGGAGCATAAGCTCCTTGAAAACCTGATGGATTTGCATTCAATGGTGTAATATCATTTTCACAGTAAGTTATTGTTGCCGAACCTGCATCTACAGTCATAGAAGTTGGTTGTGTTATGGTAATACTTTTAGTTGTTGTACAAGAATTGGCATCTGTGATTGTACAAACATAAGTTCCAGCAACTAAACCAGTAGCTGTTGCAGCTGTTCCTCCACTTGGTGACCACGAATATGTATAAGAACCAACTCCACCAGTTGCTATAACTGTTGCACTACCATTAGAACCACCATTACAAGAT